>JAUNTC010000047.1 GCA_030538915.1 Lachnospiraceae bacterium
AGATAAACCGTCTGGAAGCGATAAACCATCGGAGACAGATAAACCGACTGATAAAAAAGATGACGCAGAGAACGCAAACTCATAGAGGCATTGCGCTGGATTGGAGGAGCAGATGAAAAAGTATTGGAAACGACTGGTAGCGGTTGTATTAACGATCGCGTTAGTCATGGGAAGCATAGGATGTGCAAAGGAAGAAAAAGAAAAGAAAACGCCATTTTTTGATGCGTCCGCTCTTTCGGCAGGAGATAATACAAGTGACTGGATAGCGATGGCACTTGCACTTTCTAAGAATGCAAATGAAAAAGCGATGCATTCGTATGCGAAGCGTTTGGAAAGATATGTAGTAAATATGTATGAACGAGAAGGCGGTTTGAGCAAAGTGAAAGCGACAGAATATCACCGGATCGCACTTACATTACTTGCACTTGGAAAAGATCCAAGAAAGATAAAAGCAAAAGGGAAAAAAATTGATCTTGTGGCAGATGGAACGTGGAAATTTAACGGAGGCGATCCGGGACTTCAAGGTGCCAATGGACTTTGCTATGCGCTCATTTTACTGGAAGCCGGGGATTATGAGGCGCCAGAAAACGAAACATTTCGAAAAAAACTTGTCGAAGAGCTTTTGGAATATCAGAAGGAAAGCGGTGGGTTCTGCATCGATAACAGCTTAGATCCGAGTGTAGACATGACGGCAATGGCGATCCAGGCACTGGCGCCATATTACGAGGAAGAAAAATGCAAGGCTATTGAATTAGATCCGAAAGAAATGAAGGAATGCATCGATGTGGCGATGGAGTGGCTGCAGGAGAAAGAGTCGGAAGATGCCGGATTCGTAACTAAAGATGGAGAGAGTTCGGAAGCCATTTCCCAGGTGATACTTGCCATGTGCGCACTTGGAAAAAATCCGAAAGTAGATAAGACATTTACGAAAGGAAAAACAACACTTTTGACATCACTTGATACGTACCGAAGAGAAGACGGGATGTATATGCATGACAAAGCGGATGGTGAGGCAAGTGACATGGCAACTTACCAGGCGATGATCGCGTTGGAGGCAGTAGAAAAATTAAGAACCGATAAAAAATGTATCTTTGATTTTCAATAAGAAAGACATTTGAGAAAGGGATAAATGTATGCATGACAAAATAGTTCAAATAGAGACAGAAGTGAAGAAGGCTATTGTCGGAAAAGACGATGTTATTGAGAAAGTGTTGATTGCGGTACTTTCCCAGGGACACGTCCTTTTGGAGGATGTGCCGGGAACCGGAAAGACAACGCTTGCTACAGCATTTGCAAAGGCATTGGGACTGAAAAACAAACGTATTCAGTTTACGCCGGATACGATGCCATCGGACATTGTTGGATTTTCTACTTATGATATGAAAACAGGAGAACTTCGTTATCAGCCGGGTGCCATCATGACGAATCTTTTGCTGGCAGACGAGATTAACCGTACTTCCAGTAAGACCCAGGCTGCACTTTTGGAGGCAATGGAAGAAAAACAGGTGACGGTAGATGGGGTTACGAGAAAACTGGAGGCCCCATTTGTTGTCTTAGCGACTCAGAATCCGGTTGGAACCGCGGGGACACAAAAACTTCCGAACGCGCAGTTGGATCGATTTTTGATGAAATTAAAGATGGGATATCCGGACCGTGCAAGCCAGATCGAGATGATGAAAGATCGTCATAATAAAAATCCGTTGGATGATGTAGAGGCAGCAGTAGATATTCCGGAGCTTTTGGAACTGATCGCCAAGGTACAGGAAATTTATGTAGATGATCTGATTTATAATTATATTTCAGAACTGGTAGAGGCGACAAGAAGTTTGGAAAAGGTACAGTTAGGTTTAAGTCCAAGAGCGGCGCTTGCCGTATGCAAAAGTGCGAAGGCATGTGCATTTATTAAGGGGCGTGATTATGTGATCCCGGAGGATGTTAAGGAAATTTTCGAATCTGTATGTGCGCATAGACTGATCTTATCACCTAAGGCGCGTCTCCATGAGCAGTCAGAAAGTCTCGTATTGAAAGAAGTAGTGGAAATGGTGCCGACACCGGATATAAAGGAGAGTGTGATTCGATGAGAAGACAACGGATCAAAGCGTTCATAAGCTGGGTATTCGTGAATGTCCTACTCTTACTCGTTCTGTTTTTTAGAGACAGTAAAGTGGCGCTTTGCGCTCTTGTATTCTGGATCTGTTTTCCAATTGTCAGCACGATTTTAAATCTGTTCCTGAAAAAGAAAATCCGTGCTCACATCGAGTTGAATGAATCTACCGGAAAAGGGCAGGAAGAAGAAGTTCGCCTGACATTGACGAATCAAGGATGGCTTTCCCCACTGCATATTTATGTGCGGGTGCAGGTGGAAAATACTTTGACAAAAGAATGTATTTCCCA
Organism: Lachnospiraceae bacterium; assembly: GCA_030538915.1. GTDB lineage: Bacteria > Bacillota > Clostridia > Lachnospirales > Lachnospiraceae > Dorea_D. The sequence goes on from JAUNTC010000047.1 coordinate 2,395, forward strand.
GGAAGTTGTATTTCCGATTGTATCAAAGAAAAGCACTGCAGAGATCTTTTTTATCCGTACCGATCACTGTGGCTATTTGAAAATTACAGTGACCGACATAATTTTGCTGGACTGGATCGGCTTTGTGGCGATTCGCTGTCATAAAAATGATATTTATGCAAAAGGGAAAACCGTCGTATTGCCAGATACATTTGCACCCCAGGTTATTTTAGACCCGGCGACATGTAATGACAGGGAAGCCCAGGAGTGGTCGCCTTATCGAAAAGGAAATGACCAGACCGAGACCCATGCGCTTCGTGATTATGTGCCAGGGGACAGCCTTAGACAGATCCATTGGAAGCTTTCTTCAAAAAGAGGAGAATTGATCGTAAGAGAGCCGAGTATGCCGGAGACAAAGACGCTGTTAGTGTTCTGGAATAGAAAATGTCAGGGTAGCGCCGAAGAGATGGACGCCATGGCGGAATCAGTTGCATCTATTATGCAGGCGCTTTGGGAAAATGGAGAGGCGTATACGTTTGGCTGGGCGCAGGACGAGGAAGTATCTTTCGTGCCGGTCGGAACAGAAGAAGATCTGCAGCAGGCAATTGCATTGATGCTAAAAGGCGAGTTTGTAGCAGAGGAAAATGTTCAGAATGATTATGCGAAAATCATTTACTTTGGAATGGCAGAAGAAGAACTGCCAGAGATGGTGGCAATGCGCGAAGAGGCGGTTATAACAGAAGTGCTTTGCAGCCACGATAAGGAAAACGTGAAAATAAGCGCAGATGGAAACAATACGATTATATATAACGCAAAAACTTACAGAGAAGATCTTGGAAGAGTAGAATTGTAGTAGAAAGGATAAAACAAGTGGCAGGACTTTACATTACACAGAGAAAACAGAATAAAAAATCTGTATTGGACAGCTGGTGGCTTATGGGAATCGGCCTTATACTGCTTGCAACGGTCATGATTAAAAAAGAGACTGTAAAAAATGGCCTGCATATCATTGCAAATAAGTGTACCGCCTTTCTGACCGGAAAGACAGGATCCATCTGGCTTGATCTTTCCGTACAGGGAACAGCCGGGCATGTATTGGTGCCGGTTCTTTTTGGTATCCTTTTTCTGCTCCTGCTTTACTGCCTGATCAAATACAAAAAGACAGCATTCATTATTGCCATTTTTACGGTATGTATAGCCGGATATGGGATCGGGCTTTTTGAAAATGAAAAATATATGTTTTTATTGCTTCTCGGTCTTTGCGTTTACCTTGCGTTGAGATACAAAAATGGATTTTACAAGAAGGAAAATCTATCGGGAATTTTACTTACCCTTTGCATAGTATTTGGCGTCTGCCTCTGTGGAAGTGCTGTGGCAAATGCGATCGTGGAAAAAAGAGGCGGGATCGATGACAGATATGCGAGGATGAAGGTGGCAAGCAGGCTCCATGCTCTTCGTTATGATCATGGGGAGACTGTTTTGACAGAAGGAAATCTATCCAATGTCGGGCAGCGTACTCAGAGCAAAGAGACGGCACTTCTTGTCACAATGGAGCATCCGCAGAAAATGTATCTGCGCCAGATGATCGGAGACATTTACACCGGAAACTCCTGGGAGTCACTTGATGCCAACGATTACAAAGATGGGAAAGCACTGTTTTACTGGCTCCACAAAGATGGCTTTTATGCACAGAATGTGACCGGGGAAGCGCTGGCGCTTTCTGGGAAGAAACAGACAGCCGCTGTAAAGATTAAAAAGATAGCGGCCTGCGAGAAGAGCTCCTATCTGCCGTATGCTATGAAGGGAGGAACGACATTTTCAAAAGGAAAAATCGGAGATGCCGATATGCAGGCCGGGACAAATCTTTTTTCTGTTTATATAGGAAATACAATAGACTGGTACAAGGCTGCAATCTGGATTTCCAGACATCAGAAAGAAAAGAGCGTACATAGATTTTTGCAAAAAGAAGAAGCGTATAGAAACTTTGTATATGACAAAGATCTGCGACTTACCAATACATCGATCGGTACTCTCGATGAGCTTTTAAAAAGTGAAAAAGACAAAGAGCGTACATTGACCGAAGTTTTAAAGCTTGTGCGTAAGACGATTTCGCGCGAGATCAACTACAACGAAGCAGTTCGGACAGACAATGGAAAAAGCGATTTCCTTCGCTATACATTGAAGCAGACAAAGAATGGCTATGATGTACATTATGCCACAGCGGCAACGCTCATGTTCCGTTATCTTGGCGTGCCGGCGCGTTACGTGGAAGGCTATTATATTTCATCAGAAGATGCGCTTCATGTGAAAGCGGGAAAAGCACAGAAAGTACAAAAAAAGAATGCCCATGCCTGGGCAGAATATTACCTAGACGGTGTAGGGTGGATTCCGTTTGAAGTAACGCCTGGCTATCGAGATAAGAAAGAAGAGCAGGAGCTTTCGAAAATTTTGACCGGAACAAATGGAAATGGCAGATCCGAAGGAAAATTATATCAGAAGACGAAAAAAACGTACGAGTCCGAGAAAGAGGACGGGCAGCAGAAGAAAAGCGGTGATGAAAAACCTGTCTTTCGCGGGAAAAACGGACAGAAAATGCTGTGGATCATTGCAGTGTTCATTATAGCGTTATTTCTATTGGCTGGCAGTATTATTTTATACAGACGTCGAAAACGGCTACTTACATTTTGGAAAAATGTCGAAAAACAAGAACCTGCAAAAGCAATTCCGGATCTCTATGGTTACAGTGAAAAACTGCGTGTACTTTGCCTGCAGGGAGAAACGAGTCCAAACGACAACGCGTTAGCAAGATACTTAAACGAGAAAGCAAGATTTTCCGGGAAACCGATGGCGACAGAAGAGAAAGAAGCAATGCTTGCGTATGCGGAGCAGATGATAGGATTATGTAAAAATAGGAAAGATAAATGGAGACGATTTGTAGATCATTATATTTACTGGAGATATCGATAAAGGGTAAGGAGGATGCAAATGTATAGAAAAAGGTGGAAACAATTACTTGCGGGAGCACTTTGCGTGACAATGCTTGGTGCGATGCCGATACCTGTAGTGCGGGCAGCAGATGAGGCAAAGGAAACGAGTGCTTTTGCAGCACAGCAGATGACGACCAGTGCGGGGAGCTTCGTTCTTGCGGCGTCCAATAAAAATGAAAATCTGATCCTTCCGGTGTATGTGACTTATTCCAAAGGAGATACAATCTGGACGGCTCTGCAAAAAAGTGGCTATTCGTTTGAAAGAAGCGAAGAAGATGGGGTTATAAAGAAAATTGAAGGGCGAGAAGGAAATTATTGTATTTTCTGCGATGACGGAAGCTATGATCTTAGCGCTTCGCCGGATGAGATCCGTGTAGTGGAATTTACAGAAACAACGAAGCATTCCAAAAGCCGGAGCGCGCTTATTCTTCGTATGGCAGAGTACGAAAAGATGACGAACAATGTGCAGAAAGATCCGGCATGTGCAAAAGCCTATGAAAATGCGAAAAAGGCTTATCGAAATGCAGAGGAAGACACAGCGGCGTCTCTTTTAAAGTCTCTCAATGATGCGATTGCGGCATATGAAAAATATTTAAATGCCAAGACGTGTAAGATCACAGTCAAGGCAACACAAAACGGTACGACGCAGAAAAATCTGACACTTCGCTTTACAGACGCTTATGACAATACATTTACGGCAAAAGGAACGACCATAGAACTTCGACCGGGAACATACAGCTATGAAATTTCCGATGGGGGCTACAATAGTTATGAAAATGTGGACGGGAAAGCGTTGGTAGTATCTGCCGATACAACATTGAATGTAAGTCTGCCTTCCGGACAGTGGTTTGGCGATGTGAAGCTGCTGCAGAGCAAGGTAGATGCAGATGGAAAACAAAAGTCCTATCCATATGAAAAAGCAGCAGACGGGCACAGTATAACGTGCGAGGTGGATGACCGGGCAGGTGGAAAGTCAAAAGTATATCTCTATGCGAAGCGTGGAGCAGATCTTCCAGAGAGAAAAAAAGGAACGGCAAAGCTTACCTGGGCAGAAGACGGCGCTGCAAAAAAGACGCGTATTGCATGGGAAAGTGAGAAAAATAATTGCACCAGTGGTGTAAAAAATGGGATGAACAGTGGAAAACTCATCTTACAGGCACGCTATACGGTGGAAAACAATGGAAAAAGCACAGGCGTACAGGTACAAACATATCCGGTGAACATAAATCGTATTCCCACAGCGGACATTCTATTAAAAGATAGCAAGAACCAAGAACTGAATGTAGACTTTGATCCATCGATCACCGAGTATGAGGCAGACACGGTGAGCAGCAGCTTGTCTGTGGAAACAAAAACTTACGGTACGGACGGTTATCGTGTTGTTGTAAAAAATGGAAATACAATCACATCCAGTGATAAGATTGAACTTTCCGAAGGAACCAATTCCATTACAGTTAAAGTTTCTCATAGCAATGGGAAATCCCGGACTTATCATTTCACAGTAAATCGAGTAGAAAAAACAGAAGTAAAATTGAATGTGCCGGATGGTGTAAAAGCAGTCATCGTCGATGCGAAGGAAAAGACAATTGCACCGGAAGAGGATGGAACTTATGCGCTTGTTCCGGGAGCAAAATATGCTTACATCGCATCCAAAGATAATACGTATTTTACAACCGCCACTTTCCAGGTAAAAAAAGAAAAGACGATGAGTGTAAATATGGCAGAGCCGGAAGAAAAAGACGGCCTTGCAGGGTTCGCAATGTACGATTCGATGAGAGCGTCAAGACGCCAGGCATTTACACCGGATCAGGAGTTCAGTTCAAAGCTTCACGCTTATCAGTACACAATATCTGATGCAAACAGTGCAATCTATGTACAGGCAAACACATTAAATGATTATCAGGTGAAAGCGACTTGGACAAATCAGTCGGATAAAACGAAAGCAGAGCGGACAAAAATCGCTGCGTTGAATACAAATGGCGTGGCAACGGTACTTGGACATGTGATCGAAGCGTGTGCATATGGAAATAAAATTACGGTTGTTACATATAAAGAAAAAGATGGCGTGACATATTATCAAAATTATGAGATGAATATTAAACGCGCACTGCATTTGAAATCATTAAAGGCGACAGGTGTTTCCGGAGAGCTGCCATTTGTAAATGCAAATGGAACTGCAGAACCATTTGATCGAGAAACTTACAATTACCAGATTAATGTGGCAAAAGGAACAACGTCCATCACGCTTACCGGAAGCTTTATGAACGAGGAGAGAGAGAACTGGTACGACGGCGGTTATTACGCAGTCATTGGCGACCAGACATATTCAGATTTGTCAAAAGTGGAGATCCCCCTTTCTGCAAGTGATGCAGATGAGGAAATCAAGATCCGTATCGCAAACAACAATCTAGACGTGAAGGAAAATATTTACACGATCGTTGTGAAAAAAAAATCACCGGTAAAAGTAGAGTTTAAAGTAAATCCGGAAGATGCCAATATTTTTATTCAAAATGAAACAGATCACGCAACCATATATCCGGAGAATGGTATTTGTGAATTGCTGCCGACCGTTCCGTATTCGTATACGATTACAAGAAATGGATATAAGGCAAAGAAAGTAACAAATTTCCGGGTGGAGAAAGATACGGTTCTTACGGTGACATTGGATAAGGCACCGGACAATCCGTCGTTAAAACAATTAAATTCCGAATGGCCAAGCTTTCGTGATGAAAATAATAATGCAGTATTAGAGAAAAAGACGCCAACAAAGGCAGAGGACAGTGTCCTTTATTGGGCAAACAAAGAAGAGTTTGAAGGTTATTGTGGGCATCCAATCCTCGTGGATGGATATCTCTATACGTATGACAGCAAAAATATTCTGAAATTAGATACAGTGACTGGAAAACTTGTGAAACGTGGTGGTGCACTTGTACGTCCGTCATCCTTCGCAATCCAGCCGCCAACTTATGCAGATGGAATGATTTTCGTAGGCTTGAGCCAGGGTACGATCCAGGCATTCAACGCGGATACAATGGAGTCGCTTTGGGTATATGAAGATCCGCTTGGCGGTCAGCCAAATTGCCAGATCACTTACAAGGATGGATACATTTATACCGGATTCTGGAATTCCGAGACGCTGGAAGCAAATTACGTATGCATTTCCACCGCAGATGAAGACCCGTCCCAGACAAATGAAAAGAAAGTGGCAACCTGGACACATACCGGAAAAGGCGGCTACTATTGGGCAGGAACTTACGCAGATCAAAATGGAAAATTTCTCCTTCAGGGAACAGACGACGGAGAGAGCGGTCACCAGACGGGATATGCACATCTATTATCTATGGATCCAAAATCAGGAAAAGTATTAGATGATCTGACATTGCCACACGCCGGAGATGTCCGTTGCAATATCGTAAAAGATGTTGAAGGAGAAAACCCGACGGGAGATTATTATTTTACAACAAAATCGGGTTACCTTTACCGAATCTCTGTAAATACAGATGGAACATTTCACGAAAATTCATTGCGTTGGATTAAATTATCAAACAGCGAAGGGGCAGAACTTACAATGAGTACATCTACGCCGACTGTTTACAACGGAAGAGCATATGTAGGTGTATCCGGTTCGGAACAGTTCGGTGCATACAAAGGGCATGGAATTGCAGTATTGGATTTAAAAACAATGTCTGTAGCTTATGTTGTGCCGACCCAGGGATATCCGCAGACGAGCGGACTATTGACAAAAGCATATGAAAAAGAAAGCGGAAAAGTGTATGTCTATTTCTTTGACAATTATACTCCGGGGAGACTGCGTGTCATTTCCGATCAACCGGGACAGACAGAGTCTGCCGACATCGAGGCAGAAGAAGTAAATGGAAAAACTTACAATGCGGCATATACATTATTTACCCCTTCGGGAGCGCAGGCACAATATTCACTTTGTAATCCAATCGTGGATGAATATGGAACACTGTATTTTAGAAATGATTCCAATCATATGATGGCACTTGGAGCGACGATCACAAAGCTGGAAGTGACAAAGCAACCAAAGAAGACATCCTATAAAGAAGGTGAAAAATTCAATCCTTCCGGTATGCAGGTTGTTGCGACCTATACGAACGGAAAGATGAGAAATGTGACAAATTATGTCAGCTATTCCAATGAGCCGTTGACGCTGAATGATACGGATCTTACGATCACATTTCCGTATGTAAAATACCAGAATAAAAATGGAAAGGCAGGATGCGATTACACAGCGCCGATCACAAGCATTTCATTGAAAATATCGGAAAAAGAACCGGAAGCTATTTTATCCAAAAATGTATCACTTTCCAAAACGAGTTATACATACAATGGAAAGTCGCGGAAACCGACCGTGAAGGCGAAAAATGCCAAAGGGCGGATCGTTGCAACGAGTAACTACACCGTATCCTATGCATCCGGACGCAAAAATGTCGGAAGCTATAAAGTGACTGTAAAATTCAAAGGTGATTACAAAGGCACAGTCACAAAGACATTTCGGATTGTACCAAAGGGAACGAAGATCACAACTTTAAAAGCTGGAAGGAAAAGCTTTATGGCAAAATGGAGCAGACAGAAAACCCAGACAACCGGCTATCAGCTTTCCTATACAACGGATAAGGAATTTAAAAAATCAGTAAAGACCATAACGATATCTAAGAATACAACAGTGCAGAAAACAGTGAAAAAATTAAAATCTAAGAAGCTGTATTATGTAAAAGTACGCACATACAAAACTGTGAAAATAAACAGAAAGACAACAAAGATGTATTCAGGATGGTCATCTTACAAAAAAGTAAAAACAAAATAGTAGAAATATGAAACAAAATATTGTATCATTATGAAATGAATAAAAAAGAGAATAAGAAAGGTCAGTGCGTCCGGAAAGAATTATTCCCGGCAATGGAATGAGGTGAGATGCCTCGCGAGACGGTCACTGTGAAGTCTGAGTATTACAGACTAAGTCAGATACATTGAGCACTGCGTCCTTGACTTTGCCTGATCCGAAGTTGAAATGCGAATGAGAAATCTGAGATAATATAATGTTTATTCAGATGTTTTTCTTGTATGCATATATATATAGTTGAGCAACCGGCTTTTGAATCAGGGGATTTGAAGGCCGGTTTTTTTGTTGCCAAGCATACGACAAAAAGGTCCGGTGGACCTTTTTAGTGCTTTTATCTTGGCCAATGGCTGAGATTTCACATAAATAAAGAATAAGAGAACAGGGAGGAGATTTGGATTTATGAAATTTAAAAACAAATTACTGACAGCACTTGTTACAATCTGTATGATGATGTTCATCTTACCGATGGCAGTATCGGCAGCAGATGCGAAAGACGCAACAGGTGCAGACCAAAATACGATTACATGTTATGTAAGAGCAGAACAGGATGATGGAACAGTACTTCCATATACAAAAGTAACGATGAATAAAAATGAAGTACCTTCATTTTCATCTTACGCAATTCAAAGTGCGCCGGATGACGTGGAGTATATTACACCAATGCACATTTTACTGCAAGCTATGACAGATAAGGGAATGACAGAGGAACTTGGAACTGTAAATATTGCTTCATCTGGATGGATCACAGACATGTTTGGCTGGGGGATGGATCAGCTCTGGTGCTTAAATGGTATTGATGCACCGGTTGTGAGCGCAAAGTATGAAGCGAAAGAAGGAGACCACTATACATTCTATCAGGCAGCAGGAAACTGGGGGGCAGGATTTGGATATACAGCATATGGATTCTTTGGAGAATATGGACCGGGATCGGATTACACACCTTACAGCGCAATTGAGACAGACGACGTTACAACAGAAGTTGGACAGGATGTAGAACTGACATATCGTTATACAAGTTCTATGCATACTCCGCAGTATGGCCCATGTAATAATGAAGATGGTGCATACACAATGATTTTTGTAGGAAAAGATGGTGAAGATGCAGTAACAGATGAAGATTACCGCGAAGATATTGAAGTAGATAAAGATGGTAAATTCAAAGTATCTTTTGATAAACCGGGAACTTATGTAGTATCTGGACGTTATTATAATAATGATAATACAAGAGGTGCCTGCAACGCATATTGCAAGGTGACAGTAAAAACTCCAGAAGCAGTAACTGCAGTGATTGAAAAGATCGACGCGATCGGCGAAGTAACACTGGAATCAGAAGGCGCGATCAAAGAAGCAAGAACAGCGTATGATGCATTGACAGATACACAGAAAGCACTCGTAACAAACAAAGATGTGTTAGAAAAAGCAGAAAACACATGGAAAGAGTTAAAAGACGCGAAAGATAAGGCGGATGCAGCAGACGCAGCGGCAGCGAAGGAAGTAACAGAAAAGATCGATGCGATCGGCGAAGTAACACTGGAATCAGAAGGCGCGATCAAAGAAGCAAGAACAGCGTATGATGCATTGACAGATACACAGAAAGCACTCGTAACAAACAAAGATGTGTTAGAAAAAGCAGAAAACACATGGAAAGAGTTAAAAGACGCGAAAGATAAGGCGGATGCAGCAGACGCAGCGGCAGCGAAGGAAGTAACAGAAAAGATCGATGCGATCGGCGAAGTAACACTGGAATCAGAAGGCGCGATCAAAGAAGCAAGAACAGCGTATGATGCATTGACAGATACACAGAAAGCACTCGTAACAAACAAAGATGTGTTAGAAAAAGCAGAAAACACATGGAAAGAGTTAAAAGACGCGAAAGATAAAAACGATGCGATCGAAGCAGCAACACCAAAGACAATTGATCTTTCTAAAACAAGATTTACTTACAATGGAAAAACTCAGAAACCGAAAGTAACAGTTAAGAATGCCAAAGGTAAAGTAATCCCTGCATCGAACTATACTGTGAAATACTCCGGTAAATGCAAGAATGTCGGCGCATACAAGATGACACTGACATTCAAAGGTGACTACAAAGGTACAAAGACTAAGACTTTTGTTATCGAGCCGAAGACAACATCTATCAGATCATTGAAAGCCGGAAAGAAGAGCTTTGCAGTAAAATGGGTAAAGAAGACAACGCAGGTGAGCGGATACAAGGTAGAATATTCTACAGACAAGAACTTCAAAAAATCTGTGAACAGTAAAGTAGTGCTTAAAAACAATTCTGTCAGCAGAACAATGAAGAACTTGAAAGCAAAGAAGACATACTATGTAAGAGTTCGTACTTACAAAACTGTAAAATACAATGGAAAGAGCATGCACTTACATTCAAAATGGTCAATAGTAAAGAAAGTTACTGTAAAATAGTGAAAGCAAAAAAACAGGGGCGCTATACGTGAAAATGTAGCGTCTCTGTTTTTTAAGAGTTGACAAAAAGGAAAAAACAAAATATTGTATCATTAGAGAACAAAAGAACAGGAGGAGTTTTGAATTTATGAAAATGAAAAACAAAATACTGACAGCGCTTGTTACGATTTGTATGTTGATGTTCATTTTACCGATGGCAGTATCGGCAGCAGATAAGAAAGATACGATCACTTGCTACGTAAGAGCAGAACAGAATGATGGGACTGTGCTTCCATACACAAAGGTAACAATGGACAAAAATAAAGTGCCTTCGTTCCAATCCTATGGAATTCATAGCGAAGCAGAGGATGTAGAATATATTACACCAATGCACATTTTACTTCAGGCTATGAAAGACAGAGGAATGACAGAGGAACTTGCAAAAGTGGATATTGGTTCGAGCGGAACGATTAATGATCTGTTTGGTTGGGGAATGGATCAAATGTTTTGTGTAAAAGGTATGATGCCGGAACAGACAAGCGTATCATATGAGGCAAAAGATGGAGAAAAATATACATTCTGTCAGACAACGGGACAATGGGCTGTAGGAGCAGGTATCAGCGGATATGGATTCTTTGGAAAATTTGGTGAAGGACAGGGATACACACCTAAGAGCGCAATTGAGACGGATGATATAACAACAGAAGTTGGAAAAGCTATAGAGCTTACTTGCCTTCACATTGGATCTATGCATACACCACAGTTTGGACCATGCAATAACGAAGGTGGTACATATACAAAGATTTTCGTTGGAAAAGCTGGTAAAGAGGCTGTAACAGATGAAGACTACCGTAAAGATCTTAAAGTAAACAAAGACGGAAAATTTAAAGTAACTTTTGATAAGCCGGGAACTTATGTAGTGTCTGCACGCTATTATAATGCAGACAAAACAAGAGCAGCCAGCAACGCATACTGCAAGGTGACAGTGAAAGATCCGAAGCAGGAAGCAACACCAAAGACAATCACTCTTTCCAAGAAAAGATTTATGTACAACGGAAAAACGCAGAAACCGAAAGTGACAGTTAAGAATGCCAAAGGTAAAGTAATCCCTGCATCGAACTATACTGTGAAATACTCCGGTAAATGCAAGAATGTCGGCGCATACAAGATGACACTGACATTCAAAGGTGACTACAAAGGTACAAAGACTAAGACTTTTGTTATCGAGCCGAAGACAACATCTATCAGATCATTGAAAGCCGGAAAGAAGAGCTTTGCAGTAAAATGGGTAAAGAAGACAACGCAGGTGAGCGGATACAAGGTAGAATATTCTACAGACAAGAACTTCAAAAAATCTGTGAACAGTAAAGTAGTGCTTAAAAACAATTCTGTCAGCAGAACAATGAAGAACCTGAAAGCAAAGAAGACATACTATGTAAGAGTACGTACTTATAAAACTGTGAAATATAATGGCAAGAATGTACACATACATTCAAAATGGTCAACAGTGAAGAAAGTAACTGTCAAATAGTGAATTAAGAAGAAGCAGAGAAGCTATGTGCGAAAGTGTAGCGTTTCTGCTTCTTTTTATGAGGTCTATATTACAGCAGGTGTCTTGCTTTTTTTGCTTCCGGGGCTGGTTGGTGACTACTTTTTTGCTTTTATCATTTTGTAGATGCGTTCTTTGACTGAATAGGGTGACTGGAAATGCAGATTTCTTCAGTTTTAGATACAGTTGCCCCATATGCAACATAAAGGAGAAGTCCAAGCCAAGGAATGTGCCCGAAAACCCTGTGAAAAAGGCTCGTGAAAATATTAAAAAAAATTAGAATTGGCACTTGACAAACCAGATGTTTCCATGCTATAGTTAAAAATGCGCTATTGTGGAAATTTATGCCATGATATTGCACAAAAACCAGTAAAATCAAGAAGGTTTTTGCCGGAATTTTCAATATTTAAGGGCTTTTTTCAATGCCCGCCAAAAAATAAACGAGGAGTGAAACGTCAATATGGAGAAAAACAGAATTCGTCCTATCAAAAGCGGAAAAAGTTCACGTATGAGCTATTCCAGACAAAAAGAAGTGCTTCAGATGCCGAATTTGATCGAAGTCCAGAAAGATTCCTATCAGTGGTTCCTGGATGAAGGATTAAAAGAAGTATTTGATGACATTTCACCTATCGCCGATTACAGCGGCCACCTCAGCCTGGAATTTGTAGATTTCACCTTGTGCGAGGATGACGTAAAGTACACGATCGACGAGTGTAAAGAGCGTGACGCAACATATGCAGCACCGCTGAAAGTAAGAGTGAGACTCCACAACAAGGAGACTGACGAGATTAACGAGCATGAGATTTTTATGGGGGATCTGCCGTTAATGACTGCAACCGGTACATTTGTAATTAATGGTGCAGAGCGAGTAATCGTAAGTCAGCTGGTTCGTTCACCAGGTATTTATTATGCAATTTCACATGATAAGGTTGGTAAAAAGCTGTACTCTTCCACAGTCATCCCAAACCGTGGTGCATGGCTGGAATATGAGACAGACTCCAATGACGTTTTCTATGTACGTGTAGACAGAACCAGAAAGGTGCCGATCACAGTATTGATCCGTGCACTTGGAGTTGGTACAAATCCTGAAATTTTGGAAGTATTCGGTGAAGAGCCGAAGATCCTTGCAAGTTTTGAGAAGGATGCTGCTACTAACTATCAGGAAGGTCTTCTTGAATTATATAAGAAGATCCGTCCGGGTGAGCCTCTTGCAGTAGATAGTGCAGAGAGTTTGATCACAAGCATGTTCTTTGACCCGAGACGTTACGATCTGGCGAAAGTTGGACGTTATAAATTTAATAAAAAGCTTCTGCTCAAGAACCGTATCTCAGGACAGATTCTTGCTGAGGATGCTGTAAGTGTTCTGACTGGTGAAGTGATCGCTGAAGCAGGAACTAAGATCACAAGAGCAATTGCTGATGAGATTCAGAATGCAGCAGTTCCACACGTATGGATCGAGCTGCCGGAAGAGGATAGAAAAGTAAAAGTACTTTCTAACCTTATGGTAGATCTTAAGAGTGTTGTTGACATTGATCCGGAAGAGGTTGGTGTAACAGAACTCGTATATTATCCTGTACTTGCTAATTTGTTAGAAGAGTCTGCAGGAGACATTGATGAATTAAAGGGCGCGATCAAGAGAGATATTCACGACTTGATTCCAAAACATATCACAAAAGAAGATATTTTTGCGTCTATTAACTATAATATGCATCTGGAATATGGACTTGGTAACGACGATGATATCGACCACCTCGGAAACAGACGTATCCGTGCTGTAGGTGAGCTCCTTCAGAACCAGTACAGAATCGGTCTTTCAAGACTGGAGCGTGTTGTGCGTGAGCGTATGACAACACAGGATCTGGAAGGCATTTCACCACAGTCTCTGATCAACATCAAGCCGGTAACAGCTGCTGTTAAAGAGTTCTTCGGATCTTCACAGCTGTCACAGTTCATGGATCAGAACAACCCG
>JAUNTC010000048.1 GCA_030538915.1 Lachnospiraceae bacterium
GGTACAAAAAGGGAGATGCGAAAAAACTCAATCGAGTTTTTTCACATCCCCTTTTACTTCAGTCAATCCATTATTATCGAATACAAATATATACCATATAAGCGGCGTAGATCAGCAGCATGGAAAGTCCTTCCTTGCGGTTGATCTCCTGCTTGCTCCATGAGAAACCAAGTACCAGAAGACTCATAACGATGAGAATGATAATGTCGAATACATTCTCCATCAGAAATTCAATCGGGCTGATGGCTGTTGCGATACCAAGCACGAACAGAATGTTGAAAATATCAGATCCGATGACATTTCCAAGTGCCATGTCTACTTCTCCTTTTTTTGCGGCAATCAGAGATGTGACAAGCTCCGGAAGGCTTGTTCCCATAGCAACGATCGTAAGTCCGATCAGTGTCTGGCTTAATCCCAAGATACCGGCAATAGAAGAAGCACCGTCTACAACAAAGTCACCACCGAATTTGATGGCGATCATTCCACCTACAATGAAGAGAAGACTCTTCCAGAGAGGAAGAACGGCGATGTTACCTTCTACATATTCAGCCTGAGCGAAGTTGTCGGCGTGTTCCGGATTGGCAAGAATCTCGGCACGTGCTTTTTTCGCAGAATTGATCATCCAGAGGAGGTATCCGATGAAAAGAATCAGAAAGAAGACTCCGTCAATGTGTCCGAGTGTCATTCCAATATAACCAAGAACAAGCAGAAGTCCGGCGCATATAATCGAGAGCGGAAACTCCTTCTTTAACGTGTCCTGGCTGATCGTAAGCGGTGTCAGCACAGCGCAGGCGCCACATACAACCATGAGGTTGAAGATATTTGACCCTACAACGTTGCTGACCGCAAGGCTGTTGTTGTTTGTAAGGGAAGCAGTGACGCTGACCGCGCATTCCGGAAGGCTCGTTCCCATAGCAACGATCGTCATACCGATGATCATGGCCGGAACGTGGAATCGCTTCGCCACAGAAGAACTTCCTTCAACGAAGAAATCTGCTCCTTTGATCAATAATATAAAACCTATGATAAGGATAATAGCTGGTTTTAAAAGTGTCATTCAATACAATCCTTTCTAATGAAAAATCAATTACGCATTATTCATATAATAGTACAAGTGCGACAATAATGCAATAAAAGAATCCCCGTCATGTGTGGTGCCACGACGGGGATCTCTTTCTATATTTTGTTGTTAAATAAGGGGGCTCATGCTATATGCTTGGCTCGAGGATATCTTCAGCCTCAACAGGAACTTCTACAATAGTTTCTGTATGTGCGACTTCTGGCTGAAGATCTTTCTTTTCGCGAAGATGTTTGAAAACAGTACCTCCGACAACTCCTGCTAATAAACCACCGGCCGCTCCAAATGCGAGAGCAAGCACAACTTTCTGCGGTGGGTTGAATGCAAATGGTGCAAGCAGTCCAGGAATCGGAGAAGCTGTACCAGGAGCGTCATTCACAATGTGGAATACAGCTGCTGAGATACCGGCAAGTCCGCCACCGAAGAAGTTGGATCCGTAAATCGGGATCGGGTTAGCAGTTACAATCGGTGCCTGTGTCAGTGGCTCTAACATAACGCCGATCACATTACCTCTGTTACCAAGTTTCAGTTTATGGAATACCATACCGTTTGTGAAAGAACCTCCAAAACATGCAATGGCTGCAATACCCATTGGAAGTCCGGTCAGACCCAACATGGCTGTCAAAGCCATAGAACTTAACGGTGAGGTACAGATCATTTTCATAATACCTCCGAGCAGGAATCCCATAACGATTGGAGATGTCTCTGTTGCTGCGGAGATTGTAAGACCAATTCTAGATAAAATAGCATTCACGCCAGGATCAACAGCTACTACAAGGATACGTGCAAGTGGCGCGATTGCGAGAGCACCTACGATTACGTTTACACCTTCCGGTAATTTCTTCTCAATGATCGGAGCAATCAGTCCTACGATATATCCTGCGATGAATCCAGGAAGAATGCCGTAACCTGCAACTGCTACACCGGCAACAACTCCGAATAATGGATTGGCACCCATACAGATCGGAACCATAACTGCTGCAGCAACACCGCCCATGCTTCCGGATGTTGTTCCGACTTCTTTCAGGAAAGAAATTCCAAATAAGTCACCACTGATGTAACTGTGGATCGCTTCTACAAGGAAAGTTGCCACGGCTGCATCGGCCATACCTGACATTGCGAGAGAACCTTTTGGCATCTTTAAACTAAACAAAGAGAAAATTGCTAATGTTGCAAGCAACAAAGCTACACCTGACAAAACTGTTACCATACATCAAAACCTCGACTTTCTTTCATAAATAATTTCTATAATTCCGTTCTTTTATCGATGGGTATAATATATAGGTAGAGTTACAAAAGGTTTCAATCGGTGACAGAGCGCATAAAAATAAGCACGCTTATCAAAAATCATTGTGCATTTTGACAATGAAACGTCAGAGATGTCAGAAAATGACGGATCTTTACATTTCCGTGTCTGACACTTTTTTGGCGAATACAATCCATTTCCTTACGAACCTGTTCAAAATTGTAAAGTGAGCTGGAGTAATCGACAAAGATTTCATTGGAATAATCGTCCAGTCCTAAGTGTGCTAAATTGACCAATCCGTTAAATGCAGCTCGTCGGATCCGCTGCTCCATAGATTTCGGATTATCGCAGAAATTACTGCAAAGGTCACTCACAGTCATTGTGTCAACTGCATCTGGATGGGTGCACATATATTTCACAATATTAATAATATCTTTACTCCCGGCATCACCTACAATACCAAGGCGGGTAAGGATCGTGCGCAGATTTGCCTCAATCTGATCTTCACTTGTAGATTTCTTCGCCTGGGCAGGAGAATCGGCAGTGAAAATGTTGTGCATTTTCTGAACCATACGTTTCATATCAAGCCCGTCACTGACCTTTCGAATAATGGATTCGACTTCTACGCTATTAAGAGGCTTTTGAATGAAAAATTCAACACCGGCCTCATAGGCAGATGCGATCATATCCTTGGAAGATACTTGTGAGAGCATAATGTATGCGGAGTCCGGAAGAATTGCTTTCGCTTTCTTGATAAATGTGATCCCGTCCATCTCCGGCATGAGAAAGTCCACGATAATAATATCCGGCTTCATGATCGGAAGGTCGGAGAGTGCCTCCGCGGCAGATTCTGCACTGCCACAGCAAACGCCGAGTCCGCGCGTATTTACGATAAGTTTCAAAATGTTAGTAATGTTTTTATCATCGTCTAAAAAATAAAACGACATCATGATTTCTTCACCTCAATCTGATTCATTGGTATGTTGATTGTAAATGTTGTGTTGCCCGGTACAGATGCAAGTGCAATCGTTCCGCCGAGTCGGTCCTCGACGATATCTTTTACAAGCCCAAGACCTAAACCACGGCTTACTTCACCGGTTTCGAAATTAATCTTTGTAGAAAAACCGGTGTGGAAGATCTCGTTCTTATATTCGTCCGGAATACCCGGACCATCGTCCATGACCTTGAAGGAAGCAATCTGATCTTTCGCAGAAACTGTGATTACAATATTTGCCATTTTCTTTTCTGATGCTTCCAGTGCATTGATAAGAAGGTTCCTCAAGATGGACAATAATTCATATTGTTTCGAAGTGTAAAAGTTTGTTTTACACGTGATTTTGAAATTCAGTTCTTTCTCCATTGATTCGGCAAGCGTCATCATAGAAGATTTTAGCAAAGACAGAATTTCCTCCAAATACATGCCGTCCTGCTCCAGCTCTTGGTTGAGAGCTTCCGAGATTCCACGCATGATCAGTAAATATTCTTTCTTGATCTCATGGATATCTCTTGCAGTTGCCAGTGCGGAAGCAGCAAGATGCGGCGGGACATCACAATCCGACAGATCTTGATAGAGCTTGTACGATTGATTCATTGTCTCTTCGATGAGTTTCGTATTCTTTTGCATCCAGACGATTTCCCCATTTAGTTTGGAAATGAGAAGAACAAGACGCTGATAACGGTCTTCGTGTTCCTTCTGTAACAGGAACAGACGGTATTTTTCAAATAATGTCAAAATAAGCCATACGACACAGGAACGTAGAAATGCGGTTAGCAGTATTCCTGCCTGCAGTCGGATGTGAAATGCAGAAGTATTCAAACGGACAAGCAATTCCATCAGGTTAGCAAGGTAGTCGATGCCTGTAAGAACGATCAATACAAGGTTGCGATTGTAGAGTGGTTTACTTCCGTCGGAATGAGAAGATTTTAACGTTATCTTTTTGACATATATATATAGAAGAAACCCGTACCAAAGATAGAACGCCATTTCCGGAAAATACTTAGAAATTGGTGCCACCTGCTCTGTAACGACCCAGGCGATGAACATACGAAAAGAGCATACGCCGACCGCAGAGATCAAGGTTACAGGAATGAGTGAAACGCCGGGTGTCAACAGAGTGAGCGCAGACAAAAAAATCACAGCGACGGATAGCTTAAAGTTCTGTGTGAACAGATTAATGCTAAGCTGTGATAAAATAATAACGACTGCACTGTAAAAACATATTTTTTTTACTTGCATTTTCATCATATAAATTTCCCCAATAACATTGTCTGATTTAAGTTTTTAAATCCACATACGTATAGTTTATATGACAAAATGACGAAAATCAATAGTTACACAAAGATTGCTATTGTTAAATTTATAATAATTTTACAAAATGTATTTTGACAAAAACAGCAGTGTATTGTAAACTAGAAGAAGCTTACAAATCGATGCGATCCTGTACGGTATGATGGTTGCAGAGAGGTAACAAATTCAATAAGAAAGAAGGAAAAAGACAATGACAGTAAAAGAAAGACTGGAAGCATTACGTAAATTGATGGAGGAGAAGAACATTGACGTTTATGTAGTGCCGACTGCTGACTTCCACCAGAGTGAATATGTTGGGGAGCATTTTAAAGCAAGAAAATTCATCACAGGATTTTCTGGATCTGCAGGAACAGCAGTGATCACAAAGACAGAGGCAAGATTGTGGACAGACGGACGTTATTTCATCCAGGCTGCAAAACAGCTGGAAGGAACTACAGTTGAGCTTATGAAAATGGGTGAGCCAGGAGTTCCGGAGCTTACAGCATACATCAAAGATGTATTAAAAGAAGGCGAGACACTCGGATTTGACGGAAGAGTTGTATCTGTTGGAGAAGGTCAGGAATATGCGAACATCGCTGCTAAGAAGGGTGCAAGCGTAAACTACCACGAAGATTTGATCGATGCAATCTGGAGCGATCGTCCGGCACTGTCTGAAGAGCCTGCATTTGACCTTGATGTTAAATATGCAGGAGAGACTGTAGAAAGCAAGCTTACAAGAATCCGTGAGAAGATGAAAGAAGCCGGAGCAAATACACATGTAATGACAACATTAGATGATATCTGCTGGACAATGAATATCCGTGGAAATGATATTGATTTCTTCCCAATGGTATTAACTTATGCAATCGTTACAATGGACGCAGTTGAATTATATATCGATGAGCGCAAGTTAGACGACGCACTGAAAGCAAAACTTGCAGCAGACGGAGTAAACTTCCACCCATACAATGACATTTACGAAGACGTTAAGAAATTCGACGAGTCAGCAGTCGTTATGGTTGACCCAGGAAAACTCAACTATGCAATCTTCAATAACATTCCGGAGAATGTAGCTACAGTAGAAGAGAGAAACCCGGCAATCCTTATGAAAGCAATTAAGAACCCGGTTGAGATCGAGAACATCCGTAAAGCACAGATCAAAGACAGTGTTGCACACGTAAGATTTATGAAATGGCTCAAAGAGAACGTTGGAAAGATGAAAATCACAGAGATGAGCGCATCTGACAAACTTGATGAGTTCCGTGCAGAGATGGGAGGATTTATCCGTCCAAGCTTCGAGCCTATTTCTTCATTCGGAGAGCATGCAGCAATCGTACACTACACATCTTCACCAGAGACAGATGTTGAACTGAAAGAAGGAGCACTTTACCTTACAGATACAGGAGCAGGATTCTACGAAGGATCTACAGACGTTACAAGAACATATGCATTAGGTGAGATTCCACAGATCATGAAAGATCACTTCACACTTGTTGCAATCAGTAACTTACAGCTTGGCAATGCGAAGTTCTTAGAAGGATCCAGCGGTATGGTTCTTGATATCCTTGCAAGAAAACCATTCTGGGATAGAGACATCAACTTCAATCATGGTACAGGACATGGTGTAGGATATCTTCTTAACATCCACGAAGGACCTGCAGGATTCCGTTGGAAATATCGTCCGGGCGAGACAGAGCCGTTAGCAGCCGGAATGATTCTTACAGACGAGCCAGGAATCTACATCGAAGGTTCACATGGTATCCGTCTTGAGAACGAGCTTCTCACAACAAAAGGAACATTGAATGAGTATGGACAGTTCATGTACTTTGAAGCAATCACTCTGGTCCCTATGGACTTAGATGCAATCAACCCGGATATGATGACATCGGAAGAGAAACAGCTTCTCAACAACTACCATGCAAAAGTATACGAAGTAATTGCACCATACTTGAACGAGGAAGAGAAAGTATGGCTTGAGAAATACACAAGAGCAATTTAGGCAACAGCCGATGCAGATGAAGAAGCAGAAAGCGAGACTGCCATTGTTGTAGAAGAATAAGAGAGCAGAATATTTTAACAGTAAAGAGGGAGCGAATTGCTCCCTCTTTACTATTAAATTAAGTTAAGTTGCAATAAAGAGTCTTTCTTTTTTTCGCTGAAAGACTTGTCACATTCTCGTGCATTACACCACTTGAATATAACGTTTGTGTCATTTGTAGTAAAGGTGAATTTTTGAACAAAGGACGACTTTCCTTCTACATCTTGTTTGACAGACAAATCTATCTTTTCATAGTTCAGTAAATCAATCTCCTCATTTTCTTCAATATTCCATAAATTTATCGGAAGATATTGTGGAAGAATTATCTCAATACGATCCCCGCTTTTAACATCGGTCAGATCAATCGTATTGTTAGAATCGTCTGAGGTTTTTGATTTTGATAAATCATTTATAGAAAATTCCTTCCCGTTAATGATTGCGACATTCGATTTAGGATAACCTTGTTTGTCACGTGGAAATTTTGCAGTATCAAATGATTCTGGAGAATTGTCTATTTTCTTTCCACATCCTGCAATCATTATTAGTAATAACATTATGGAAGAAACCTTTAAAATCTTCTTGTATATTGCCATGCATTTGCGCCTCCTCCCAATTTGTAAGTAAAGTTTCCAGATGATTTTAAAGAAACACTTTTAATTACGCCTCCATTAGGTTCAAGTAAAATTAAAATGCGATCATTGCTATTTATAGCACCGACCCAATCTTCATACCCAATCAATCCAACAGAATGTCCTTTTAATCCTAAATGCATTGGTTTTCTTGAGTTAATATTTGATTTTACATTGCTAAAACTAATAACTCCTGTTTGTGAAGGATATAATTTCCAGTGGTTGTAGGCTTTTTTGATATCTGGCCATGTTCCACCTTGTTCAGGATTTTTAGGAAATACATAGTTTGCAACTTTTGAAGCTGTAAGTGAAGTGCCTTTATAATAATTTATAAGTGCTGCACATGTAGCTGCCCAACACCATGGATGTTTGCCTTGTGAAACACCCTTTACCTTAAGTGTTTTGTAAGAAGTCGGACCAGCTGCCCCTCTTGCTAGTACATGACTATAACTTTGAGTTGTTGTAATATCACTATATGTTGAACGTTTTGGAAGTTCTGATATATCAAAATCCAACAGTGTAGACAAGTCACTCAACTGTTGTCCGTCGTCATATATTTGATATATCTCATCAACATAACTTCCATCAAACGCTTGTAAATGTATGCCATCAGTTATTAATACAAACGAATTCTTTTTACAATTCAGTAGTCTTTGCTCTAATTCTGTAGCAAATGATTTTGATAATGATGAAGTATATTCATCGCCTATCTTGTTTACCTCTAAAATTGTAACCATTTTATTATTGCATAATACAGGAAAAACTTCCTCCTTGCTTATAGAAAAATTAGGTCACTTCTTTCGCTTTTTAAATTTCCCATTTGAATCGCCACCTTTCTATTTATTCTTTTGAAATATTATTATTTTAATCTGTACATTAATTATACATACAAATAAGTGAAAGGTCAATCTTCTTGGGCATAGTTGCTTAATAGTCGGATATAATATGTGCGCCGGTGCTATTTTGTGAAAATACAAGACTATATATGGAAAATTCAATCATGTTGTAAAGAAATTTTATTGCCTGTCACTGATGATACAGTTAGCGGTATGGTTCTTGATATCCTTGCAAGAAAACCATTCTGGGATAGAGACATCAACTTCAATCATGGTACAGGACATGGTGTAGGATATCTTCTTAACATCCACGAAGGACCTGCAGGATTCCGTTGGAAATATCGTCCGGGCGAGACAGAGCCGTTAGCAGCCGGAATGATTCTTACAGACGAGCCAGGAATCTACATCGAAGGTTCACATGGTATCCGTCTTGAGAACGAGCTTCTCACAACAAAAGGAACATTGAATGAGTATGGACAGTTCATGTACTTTGAAGCAATCACTCTGGTCCCTATGGACTTAGATGCAATCAACCCGGATATGATGACATCGGAAGAGAAACAGCTTCTCAACAACTACCATGCAAAAGTATACGAAGTAATTGCACCATACTTGAACGAGGAAGAGAAAGTATGGCTTGAGAAATACACAAGAGCAATTTAAATTTTCACAAAAATAGACCTGTAAAAAATATAATTTTGGTTAATCTGTTTCGGCGGGAAGGGCTATAATATAACCGTAACAAGGAAACCTACTTAACACACCTCTTTGTAGTAATACAGAAGTTGAAGGATGCTAAGCAGATCAGATTTTTGGAGGAAAAGATAAATGAATACTTTAAAAGCTGAAAAAAGAAGCATGGACATCAAAGCAAAGAAATTAAGAAGAGAAGGATTTGTTACGGGCAACGTGTTTGGCCGCGAGATGGAAGAATCTGTTCCAGTTAAAATGGAGAAAAAGGACGTCGAAAGTCTCTTGAAGATAAGTAACAAAGGAAGTCAGATCATGCTTGATATTGATGGAACAAAGAAAAATGTACTGATCAAGGATGTACAGTTTGATCCGGTGAAAAAGCAGTTTAATGAGATTGATTTTCAAGCACTTGTAAGCGATGAGGCAGTTCACTCTGTAGCTGAGATCGTATTAGTTGATGCCGAGAAGGTAACGACAGGCGTATTGGAAGAGCACCTTGAGGAGGTTGCATTCAAGGCATTGCCAAAAGACCTTGTAGACAAGATCGAGGTAAATGTCGGAGATATGCACGCGGGTGATACAATCCGAGTAAAAGACCTTGCCATCGCCAAGAATCCGGAGGTTACATTATCAACGGATCCAGAGGCATTAGTTGTAAGTGTAACGGAAGTTTACGCAACAGCCGATGCAGATGAAGAAGCAGAAGGCGAGACAGCAGCTGCTACAGAAGAATAAGAGATCAGAATATATTTTAACAGTAAAGAGGGAGCGAATTTCGCTCCCTCTTTTATCTAAATTGAGTTAAGTTGCAATAAAGAATCTTTCTTTTTTTCACATTGTGCTAATTCGCTTGCACGAGAAAGTAATCTAATTGAGTATCCGATAATCCCAAAATATCATTGGAAATGTCTTTGAAAGTATATTCTGTATCGGAAATTACCAAATACGTTATAGCACTCGTTGACTGTGGCAGTTTTCCGGTTAGTGATAAGAGGAATTTCCCATTACCAACAGTTCCATCGCTTCTTTCAGCTGAATACTGTTTTCCGTCATAAGACAGTTCTGTTTTGTATCCATCTTCTTTAATGATGTTTTTACATGCAATGCCATTAGAACTTTTTTTCATAAAACTATCTAAATCTTCATAACTATCTGCCGTATACATATAGGCAACAGCAAGTAATGCAATTACTATAGCTATGCCGCAGACAGTCCAAATGCGTATGCGAGAATTTGTTTTATTCATGTTGATCGCCTCCATTTCATTTGTTCTTTCCTTCCTGTTATCATGACAATAGTTTGTATTCTGACAATATCATCTTTCGTTTCTCTTGTCAATGATATGTAGCTTTTCTATGTATTGATATTTTGCTTGGGGGGCAAAAAAATAGGGAATATCTATAAGGAAAATATCAGAGAATATCAGAGTGCCTGGCACCAATGGTAAGCAATGAAGCAGTTCATTCTGTAGCTGAGATCGTATTAGTTGATGCCGAGAAGGTAACGACAGGCGTATTGGAAGAGCACCTTGAGGAGGTTGCATTCAAGGCATTGCCAAAAGACCTTGCCATCGTCAAGAATCCGGAGATTACATTATCAACGAATCCAGAAGCCAAAGGGAAGTAAAGCAAGTTGCAATAAAGAGTCCTTCTTTTTATCAATGATGGTATGAAATGCGTTATCATGTGGTCGAAACTGTGCAAATATAGTAAGATAGAAGTGATAGAAAATATAGAATAATACAGTAAAGGAATACATTTAAATACGCTAATGAAAAAGAAAAAAGAATCCAGTGAACAGTTGAATATCCAGCTCTTTTTGCTATGTATGCTCGCGGCATTGTTCTGTCGCAGATTAGGAAAAATAAGTTCGCTCCGCATTATATGTGGTATGCTGCGGACAATGATCTACGTCGGAGTATATATCGGATGGGGCATCAGTATTTATAAAAGAGTTATTCAGAAATCGGTGCGGAATGTATTGATTTTTATAGCAGAATTGATCATATTCTGGTTTGTTGTGCGCACGACAAAATATTTTTTTGCAATGGATAACCAGATCGCGCGTTACTTGTGGTACAGCTATTACATACCGATGTTGTTCATTCCTGTAGCAGTATTGCAGGCAGCATTCTTTCTCGGAAACTCGGAAGAATATCGGTTGCCTAAATGGTTAAAAGGAGTATACATTCCAACAGCTGTCTTAGTTCTGCTTGTGCTGTCCAATGATCTGCACCAGCTCGTATTTTCTTTTCCGGCAGGGTCTGCGTGGTCAGATAGTCATTACACATACGGATTGGGCTATTATGTGGTGTTGGTTTGGGAAGTAGTCTGCGCTCTAACTGCTTTTGCTCTGATGATTTACAAGTGCAGGCATTCACAGAAAAAGAAATACCTTCCCCTTTTTGGGATCGGCGTTGCAGTTCTCTATGCAGTGCTCTTTGTAAGTGGTGTGGCGTGGGTACAGGAAATTGGCGGAGACATTACCGCTGTCTTATGTCTGTTTTTCGTTGGCATACTGGAAAGCTGTGTGCGCTGCGGATTGATCCAGACAAATACTGGGTACGATCAGCTGTTTGAAGTCTGTACATTGGGTGCTCAGATCACGGATCAGAATTACAACGTCTGTTATGCGTCTGCGAATGCAATGTCATTATCGAAAAAGACGATGAAGGATGCGGTGGAGAACGATGTGGTGATCGATAAAAAGACGCGGATCCAGAATCGAACAATTCGTGGTGGTCATGTTCTTTGGCAGGAAGATATGGAAGACATTATTAAACTTCTTGAGAGACTGGAAGAAAATAGAAAGACGATCGAAGAAAGTAACTGTATCGAGCAGGAAAACTATCAGACGAAGGCTGCTATCAATATGCTGCGCGAGAAAAATCGCTTATTCGACAAGCTACAGACACAGACTGCCAAACAGATTAATCTATTAAATGAATTGCTCAATCGTTACGAAGAGGAAGAAGAGTTGGAGAAAAGCCGTAGACTTTTGGCTAAAATCAGCCTCATTGGAACATATATAAAAAGACGCGGAAATCTAGAGTTTATCGAAGAAAGATCAAAAATATCAGACGTCGCCGAGCTGGAAGCCTGTATAGAGGAATCCTTTTCCAGTTTAACATTGTTAGATATTGACTGCGCATGCTCATTCCCGGCAGGGGAGAAAATCTATGTAAGAGATGCCGTTGTTCTGTATCAATTTTTTGAAAATGTAGTGGAAAAATGTGTAGACAGCTGCGCTTCTGTGTGGATAAAGCTCCGTAGTCAGAGTGAAGATTTTCTATTCTGTATGGAGATCGAAAGCGAGACAGATCTTGCCTGTTTTTCAGAAATGGCACAGTCCTGCACATGCGAAGATGGCATATGGCGATTTGTATTTACAGTGGAAAAGGCAGGTGAACCGTAATGCAGACATTTTTGATGCTGGCAATATTATTAAGTCTCGTGGCGAGCTTGATCTTGCTTCTTGTTTTCCACGATATGAAGATCGACAATCGAAAGTGGCATATGAATATCGCAATCTTTGTATTTTTGTTTCTTCTTGTAAATGCATTGGCCTATTCTTACGAGGCAGAGCGAGGAAAACCTGCTTATTTTCAAATGCCGGATGTCTCACTGTGGATCTGGTGGTGCATCATCGGTGTGATTGATGGATTGCTTATCTGGGAAGGGTTTTGGTTACATCGTACAAGAAAAGAAAAAATCCGACAGAATTCTATTAAAGAGGCGATGAATGTATTGCCTATTGGAGTCTGTTATTTTACAGAAGATGGATATGTGAAACTTTGCAATGAACAGATGTATCGCCTATTTCAAACAATCGCTCACAGAGATTTGCAAAAGCAAGAGGAATTAAAAGAAGCACTTCAGCAATGTGAGCGCTACGGTGTGAGTCGGATAAACAACAAAGAAATCTACCTTTTTCCTGACGGGAAGGCATGGAGCTATCAGGAAAATGAAGTGACAGACCGGAAAGGAAAGGTTTATACAGAAGCTATTTTCCTGGATATTACAAAACAATATGAAGAAAAAATAAATCTGACAAAGCAGACCGAACAGTTAAAAGAAATAGCAAAAGAACTCCGCTATCTGTCGGATAATGTGTTGATCTTGACGCGTGAACGTGAAGTACTTGCGGCAAAGACAAAGCTTCATGATCAGATGGGTGCCGGTCTTACTGCGATTCGCCAGAGTCTGACGCAGGAGAACGCAGATTATAAAGAGGCGGTGCGCTTGCTTCGCCACGCCGTAAATGCAATCTGGAATGACAACCAGTATCCGTTGGAAGAAGGCGGTTTTGAAAGATTTCTGCAGGATGCAAAGACACTTGGCGTGGAGGTAGTGTACGAGGGAACATTGCCGGAGTCAGAGGAACTGGCTAATATCTGCGTCCTTGCAATGCGCGAGTGTCTGACAAATGGCGTCTGCCATGCTGGTGCGACAGAGCTCTCCATCCAGATGCAAAATGAAAATCATCAATACAGCATTTGCATCACAAATAATGGAGCAGCGCCGGATAAAGAGATTGTTCCAAAAGGCGGATTGTATAATATTTCCAGACATGTACTTGACTATGGCGGAGAAATGCAGATACAGTCATTTCCGTACTTTGCGTTGACGATTACATTTCAAGAGGAGAGAGTATGAAACAGGTATTAATTGTAGAGGATCAGAGAATGCCCC
Source organism: Lachnospiraceae bacterium (assembly GCA_030538915.1). Classification (GTDB taxonomy): domain Bacteria; phylum Bacillota; class Clostridia; order Lachnospirales; family Lachnospiraceae; genus Dorea_D. The sequence continues at coordinate 13,499 of JAUNTC010000048.1, forward strand.
GTGAAAATATGGAGAGGGTCATCTCAGAGAGCAATAATTATGAGTTTGCGGCAAGCGTAAATGGGGCGGATGTCGCCCTTGCTATATGTAGAAGACAGCGAATCGACCTTGTGTTGATGGACGTATGCACAGCCGGAAATAAAGATGGGATCGAAGCGGCAGCAGAGATAAAGGCAGAGTTTCCAAATATAAAAATCATTATCGTAACTTCCATGGTGGAAGTCGGATATTTGAAGCGGGCGAAAGAGGCGAAAGTAGACAGCTTCTGGTATAAGGATATTAGCCCTGAGCGATTGATTGATGTGATTAATCGGACGATGGACGGGGAAAGTGTATTTCCAGATAAAACACCGAGCGTACAGTTAGGACTTGCGGATAGTTCGGAGCTTACAGCCAAGGAAATCGAAGTGCTACGCTATGTCTGCGATGGACTCGAATACAGTGAAATCGCAGAGCAGATGAACATCTCATTGCGGACAGTGAAATTTCACATCTCGAATATTTTGTCCAAAACAGGATATGCAAATTAGACGAGACTTGCGACCGCAGTGACAAATAAGAACTTCATCATACCGAGCAGTCAGGAAAAAAATCAATAATATTCCTTGTATGTTCAGATAATATTTATCTGATAGACAAAATTCTCAGTAAAAATAACGAAAACCTGTCCATGTGGACAGGTTTTATTTTTTGTCTCTCTGTTATAATCTATTGTAAGAAAACTATGTCGTATGAGGAGATAAAGACCAGTAACTTAGTTGGAAAAGAAGAAGGAGGGATATGTTATGAGAAACTGGAAATCGAGACGAATATGTAACTATCTAATGAAAGGATTGCTGTTGTGCGCCCTGGTTGTAGGTGGCTGGTTCACAGCTGATATTGGAGAGAAAGCGGAATCGCTTACTCACACAGTGGAATTTAAATCTGAAGAATCACAACCAGTATAATTTGAGAGAGCAGATGGGCTTGAGCAGCATATTGAAGTAACAAACAATACACAGAGGCCGATGAAAGTAACATTTTCGCACAATGTTCCTATACGGAATTACCATACGAAATTATGGATAGGCGGTCATGAAGTTGCCAGCCGTATGGCTACAGCAGTAAAGGATGCAAATGTACTTTATTTATATCCGTGCCAGTGGGTAAAAAATGCCTGTGAAGTGGAATTTACAACATCTGCACCAGCTTATACGGATATTACTATCAGTGCAGAATTCATTGATCAAAAAATCGGATTCAAAGAAGAGATTGGTCTTACAAAAGATACAGCATATGAGATTCCGTTATCCGGACATCCGTACAGTCTTTATGAAGGTCTGACAGGAAATGGAAAAAATGATGAACGATGGTATAAGTTTAATGTTGCAGACAGGGCAGTGATTGATCCAAGCTTCCACCTTGTTAACACGGAAAGAGCAACTTATTTCGGACAGAATCGTACTTTCATTCGTGTCTATGACTCTAATAATAATCAAATCTATAGCGAAGGATCCTCACAATACAATGGCAAAGAGGCGTGGGAGCCTGGAGCAAAGGTGTTAACGCGTGGAACATATTATGTATGTATATCAACAAGTAATGCTGCTTATTACCCGGCAATTTTTGATTTTAATCTGAATGGACATGATTATATTTCGGCTGAGAAGATTAAATGCTCTCATAAAGAAGTGAAAAAATCACAGTTAGGAAATATAAAGGTTGTTGCTGAGACGGTACCTGCAAATTCCGATGACAAGATTGTAGAAGTATATGATCATATTTCCGGAAAGTCATGGAAGCACAACAGCAATAAAGTTACGCATAGTGAAGTTCCGGTATACAATATCAAAGCTGGTAGACAGAGCTGGCTTACATTCAAGACAAAGAATGGAAAAACCTATACAACAAATCTCTACGTACCTGCAGAGAAATTTAAAAAACCGAAAGTAATAGCTTACCATAATTATGCAAAAGTAACTGTAGGATCAGCAAAGATGATGGGTACAAATGCCAGAATTCAGATTTATAAAGGTGGCAAATGGACAACAGTAAAAACGGTAAACTATATGTACTGCCCAGATGCGATGAAAATAAAGAATTTGAAGCCGTTGACAACATATAAATTCCGTACGCAGGCTTATGCAAATGGAGCAACCGGTACACCGTCTGATGTAGTGACAGTGAAGACTGGATCTGCTGTGAAACCGGCTGTGAAGTCTGTTAAGATCGTACAGAAGAAAAAGATGAAAGTAAGTGGCTGGACATCTCCGGGACACTGGAGTGGAGGTTACTGGTATCCGCCGATTTATCACAAACCGTATACATGGACAAAATATAAGGTAAAAGTTACTTTGAAGAAGAAAGTTCCGAAAATCGGTGGTATGTGGATTGGTGATACATGGACAAAAGGCAATAAGACAAGCTACACTGTATGGCTGCCACAGGGAGCACAGACTGGTAAGAAGCTGAATATTTATATGAATACAGGATTAAGCAAGAGCAATGGTCAGGGACCGCAGATTAAAAAAGTGATCAAAGCGAAGTAACGCTTCTAAAATAAGACACTTGAAAAGCAACAGGAGCCTCGAAGAATTAGACGGTGTGAAATTTTTTCTGTAAATTTAAATCTTCTATGATAATTGATGCGGC
>JAUNTC010000002.1 GCA_030538915.1 Lachnospiraceae bacterium
TTACCAACGCGGTCTCTTAAGTAGTTTAGTTTAGCTCTTCTTACTTTACCTCTTCTTACTACTTCAACTCTTTCAACGTTTGGAGAGTGGAGCGGCCATGTCTTCTCAACACCTACACCGTTAGATGTTTTTCTAACTGTAAATGTAGCTCTTGTGCTTCCGCCCTGTTTCTTAAGAACTGTACCTTCGAAAACCTGAATTCTTTCGCGGTTTCCCTCTTTGATTTTACCGTAAACTTTTACAGTATCACCTACGTGAAACTCTGGTGCATTCTCTTTTAACTGTTCTGCTTCAATACTTCTGATAATATCGTTCATTGTGTGCCTCCTTGTTAACTTGGATGTTCTTAATACAGTTCGTATCAGAGGACCATCGATTTTTCTTCACAACATTGATATGTTACCATAACCCTTGCAAAAAATCAAGAACTTTATTCTGTTTTCCATGATTCTTCCATCATTTGTGCAACAAGTGTTTTTTCCTTCTCTGTAAGCTCCGCTTTTTCTAATAAATCCGGCCGTTTTTTCGCCGTGCGGATGACCGACTGTTCTCTACGCCATTTTTCAATATTCGCATGATGTCCGGACATTAACACTTCCGGTACTTTCTTATCGTGCCATGTCTCCGGTCTCGAATACTGTGGATATTCTAAAAGATTATCCTGGAAGCTCTCAAACTCTGCCGACACATCATTGTGGAGCACACCCGGAACAAGTCTTGAAATAGCATCTACCATAATCATCGCCGGAAGTTCTCCTCCAGTCAGAACATAGTCACCGATCGATACATAATCTGTAACGATCTCTTCTAACACACGTTCATCAATACCTTCGTAATGCCCACATAAAAATACAAGCTCTTCTTCTGTGGCAAATTCTTCTGCCATTTTCTGATTAAATGTCTGTCCCTGTGGCGATAAATATACGACTCTCGGGCATTTCCCGATTCGTTCTTCCAACGCCTTATAGCACTGATATACCGGCTCTGCCTGCATAAGCATTCCTGCGCCACCACCGTATGGATAGTCATCTACACTGTTGTGCTTATTAAATGCATAATCCCGAATGTTGATTGCCTCAATGGAGAGCAGCTCATTTTTTATCGCACGTCCGATAATACTTGTCTTAAGTCCACTCATCACCATCTCTGGGAATAAAGTCATAATATGAAAATTCATCTATTCGTCCTCCCGGCTATTAAATCAATCCATCCATCAAATGGATCTGCATTTTCATTTCTTCTATATCTACATGTAAAATGCATTCTTTGATTGCAGGAACAAGCACTTCTCCGTGTTCCTTACTGTCAATTACATACACATCGTTGGCACCGGTCTCGATCACATCTTTTAAAACGCCAAATGGATTTCCGTCATCTGTGATCACTTCCATGCCGATCATATCTGCGATAAAATATTCATCTTCCTCCAATGGCACTGCATGCTCTCTCGTAACATAGAGCGGACATTTTTTATATTTTTCAATATCATTAATGTTGTCAATGCCTTTGAATTTTAAAATTACAAACTGTTTGAAAAATTTCACACTCTGGATTTCCAGAGGTCTGGTTTCTCTTCCTGTATCAAGAATGACCTGTTTTAATTTCTTAAAACGATTCACATCGTCTGTAGTCGGAAATACTTTCACTTCTCCACGTACACCGTGTGTCTGTGTGATCACTCCTACCTGCAGCATATCCTCCATCTTATATCTCCTTCATCTGTAAGTGTAAAAAAGAAGGACAGGTACAATTTAAGACCTGTCCCGTAAGTATCCATTGGTAATTAATCCATAATATCAACGATTACTTTCTTATCTTCCTTTGCAGCTGCTGCTTTCACTACGGAACGAATCGCTTTTGCAATACGTCCCTGCTTTCCGATTACTTTTCCCATATCGGAGTCCGCAACCTTAACTTCCAGAACTGTAGCCTTTTTCTCTTCACGTTCTGTTATAACAACACTGTCAGGATCATCTACTAAAGCTTTTGTAATAACTTCTACCAGCTCTTTCATACCTGCACACCTCCAGGGCATTTATTATTTCTCGATGCCTGCTGCTTTGAAAATTTTGCTAACTGTTTCTGTTGGCTGTGCACCATTTCCTAACCATTTTTTAGCTGCTTCTTCGTCAACAGAGATTGCGCTTGGCTCACGGTTCGGATCATATGTTCCGATCTCGTCGATGAATTTTCCATCTCTTGGTGATCTAGAATCTGCAACTACGATTCTATAAAAAGGAGCCTTCTTCTGTCCCATTCTTCTTAATCTGATTTTTACTGCCATTTTGTTTACCTCCAAATAAATTGTTATTTAAATTTCTTATTTTTATATATAATGCGTAAAATACGCTTTATACCGCTATTAGATTGGCAAACGGAATTTTCCGCGTTTGCCGCCTTTTCCCATCATCTTCATCATCTTCTTCATCTCACCGAACTGTTTAACCATTCGGTTTACTTCGCTGATGTCAACTCCGGCACCTCTCGCAATTCGATGCTTTCTTGACGGATTCAAAAGATCCGGGTTTCTTCTTTCTTCGATAGTCATGGAGTAGATCATCGCCTCCATGCGAGCCATATTCTTCTCTGCCTGAGCAGTCTGATCTTCATCAAGTCCTTTCATCTTACCAAGTCCCATACCGCCAAGTCCCGGCAGCATACTCATGATACTGGAAAGTCCTCCCATGTTCTTCATCTGCTTCATGCTTTCCAAATAGTCTTCGAAGTCGAACTGTGCTTTCTTCAACTTCTTGGACATCTCTTTGGCCTTCTCTTCATCGATCTGTGACTCTGCCTTCTCAATAAGTGTGAGCACATCTCCCATGCCTAAGATTCTTGAAGCCATACGTTCCGGATAAAACTGTTCCAGATCAGAAAGCTTTTCTCCCATACCTGCGTACAGGATCGGTTTCCCTGTAACTGCTTTTACAGAAAGCGCTGCACCACCTCGTGTATCACCGTCTAGCTTTGTTACGATCACACCGTCGATGCCAATCTTATCGTCAAAATCTTTTGCAACATTCACTGCATCCTGACCGGTCATCGCGTCAATTACGAGGATTGTCTGGTGTACTTCCACTGTTTCCTTAATTTCCTGAAGCTCTGCCATCATATCTTCATCTATATGAAGACGTCCGGCTGTATCTAAGATCACCGGCGTATTGCCATTCTTCTTCGCATGCTCCAAAGCAGCTTTTGCAATGTCTGACGGTTTGTGATTCTCTCCCATTGCAAAGACTTCTACGCCCTGCTTCTCACCGTTGACCTGTAATTGCTTGATCGCTGCCGGACGATAAACGTCACATGCTACGAGCAGTGGTTTCTTACCTTTTAATTTAAACTTGCCTGCAAGCTTTGCTGTTGTAGTTGTCTTACCTGCTCCCTGAAGTCCCACCATCATAATAACGGTAGTCGAGCTTCCCGGCTGTAACTTAATCTCTGTCGTCTCGGAGCCCATCAGCTTGACAAGCTCTTCGTTCACGATCTTGATGACCATCTGTCCCGGATTCAATCCGTTCATAACGTCCTGACCGATTGCTCGCTCCTGGACATTCTTGATAAAGTCCTTTACAACCTTGAAGTTAACATCGGCAGCCAGCAGTGCTCGCTTGATCTCTTTGAGCGCCTCCTTAACATCTGCCTCTGTAAGTCTTCCTTTGCTGCGCAGGTTTTTAAACACATTCTGAATTTTTTCTGTCAGACTGTCAAATGCCATACGTTTATAACTCCTCTATAATCTCATCCGAAATTTTTCTGATCTCATCTACGATGTCTTCTGCCTGCTCTCTCTCATAATCATCAAGCAGTTCTTTGATCTTTCCTGTCTTTTCCTTTATTGCCATAAATTTCTCTACGAGATGAAGCTTCTCTTCATATCCTGCCAGTGTCTGATTGCATCGTCTTATAAGATCGTGCACACCCTGACGGCTGATTCCTGCCTCTCTTGCCAGTTCTCCTAAAGATAAGTCTTCCTGAATGAATTGTCCGTAAATCTCTTTCTGATGATCGGTCAACAATTCCCCGTAGAAATCATACAATAAAGCCTGTTCAAGAATTTCATTCATGTTTATCACCTGTGTTATCATACATGATGTACGCTCAGGTGTCAAGTGTTTTTTCTTGACACCTCGTTTTTTTCTCAAAACGTCTCTTTTTTTCAAATTAGAAATTGATTTCTACGAAAATCTATCGTAATATATGTATGTTCTATTTATATAGGCAAACAAGGGGAGAATTATGAATCAAAAAAATTATTATGACATTTTAGGGGTTTCATCGAAAGCATCTGCTGAGGAGATCACTGCTGCGAAGAATGCACTTGCAAAAAGATACCATCCGGATGCAAATGTACAGCACGGCATCGATACAACCGATAAGATGCAGGAGATTTTAGAAGCTTACAGAACATTATCGGATCCTGCAAAACGCAAGTCCTATGACCGTGCATTGAACGGACATCACTCTGTTATGCGCACCTTCGATCTTTTTGACGAAGAGGAGCAGCAGGAAAAAGATTCCGGTTTTGTTATTTACTGGAAAGCTGCCAATACACTACATGAGATCATCAGCGAAGGTGAACCACTCTTTCACAAGCGCGAAGCAAAAGGACGCCTCAGCGCGCTGGCCATCCGTGCCCTGCGCCCGATCGTCACACTGCGAACCGCACAGATACCGGAACGCTACTGGCATCCGGACATTATGAACTGGTTGCTGTTTACATCTTACCAACATCCCAATTATACGGTCACCTATCTGCTTGCACTCTACGATAATCATGTAAAAACAGACTACAGCATTGTAGATCGTGCAAAAGCTTCTAAAGCTGCCGCCAGATACGAACATACCGTAAAGAAACTGATCAAACGATAATATAAGATATATTAAAAGGAGGCTTATCAATTTTGCCTCCTTTTTTCGTCCTAAAGTTCCTCTCTGAGCCTTCGCATCTTACGTCTTTTATTCGCACGTTCCCATTCTTCTTTTTCTTCCTCCGTCTCGACTATCAGCTCCGGCACTTTTGCCGGTTTGTCATTTTTATCCAGACCAACCATCGTAAAATAGGCACGATTGATAAGTGTCCGCTCACTATCCATATGTTCGACATACGTATCCACCCGCACTTCCATCGAAGTCGTTCCGACACATGTTACATTTCCTATGATAATAATGACATCATTATTATAGGCACCACGAAGAAACTTCAGATTATCTACCGATGCAGTGATCACATTCATGCACGCATGTCGCTTTGCAACGACAACTGCGACCTCATCGATCCACTGCATAAGGATTCCTCCAAAAAGCCGGTTGGCACCGTTCAAATGATTCGGCCTCACTATGTGGATTGTCTCTACTGTTGATTCTGATACTTTTCTTTTCTCTGCTTTCATATGTAAAATTTTTCTCTTTCTTATTTTCGTGTCTTTAATTATAACACAAGATTTGTTATACTAACACTACAAGCAAACAAAAGGAGCAAATAATGACATGAGAAATATAAAACTTACGATAGAATACGATGGCAGCCGTTACCAGGGCTGGGCAAGACTCGGCAAAAATGAATCCAGCAATACGATTTCCAATAAGATCCAGGAAGTATTAAGAAAGATGACAGGTGAGTTTGTCATCGACCTTAACTGCGGGTGCCGCACAGAAGTCGGTGTCCATGCATATGCACAGATCGTCAACTTTAATACCGAAAGCACGATGAGTGTCTTGGACATTAAGCATTATCTCAACCGTTATCTTCCTATGGATATTGCGATCACAGATGTAGAAGAAGCAATGCCTCGCTTCCACGCACAGCTCAATGCAAAGTCAAAAACTTATGTATATCGTATGACCATATCCGATGTACCAAGTGTTTTCGACCGTAAGACAACCTATCACTGCTACAAAGTTCCGGATAAGAGAAAGATGCAGCAGGCTGCTGCGAAACTGATCGGTAAACATGATTTCAAAAATTTCTCAACCGTGAAAAAGACAAAGTCAACTGTCCGTGAGATCACGAATATTGAGATCTACGACGATATAGAAGAGATGCAGATTACGATCCAGGCAGATGATTTTCTTCACAACATGGCGCGCATTATCATTGGTACACTTTTAGACATCGGTTTTGGTACACGAAGCTTAGATGTGATCGATGCGATCTTTGATGGCACCGAAGAAGCAAGCGCACCTTGTGATCCGAAAGGACTTTATCTGCAGGATATCGAATATAATGCGCCGGTAGCGAATGATCCGGTTATTGGTTCTCTTTAGAAAAAAAGTGTTGCAACGAGGTTTTCCTCTTCGCAACACTTTTTCTTTATACTTACTGTTCTAAAAATTTCATCATCGCATCGTACTGCTTTTCCATCAATCGGTAACCGTGATTGTAGAAATTCATTAATGTATCATAATCCTTTTCCAAACGCGATACCGTTGGGATCAACGGACGAAGTACAAATATTTTTCCTTCTTCTTCCAGCTTCTCAATATGTTCCACAGTAATATTGTATACATGATTTCTGTGAATTGCTGCATGTGCAAGATTTGGATACTTTTTATAAGCTTTTCTATACAGCCCTGCCATTCCTTTGGAGATCGGTTTTTTCCGATAACCAGGATTTCTTGTAAGGATCAAAACAATCTTTTTATTTCCAATCTCGATCGCACGTTTAATCGGAATGGAATCGACAAGTCCTCCATCCAGGTATGGGATGCCATCAATATTAACGATCGGTGATACTAACGGCATACTGCTCGATGCACGGGCAATCTTTAACAATCTGTCAAAATCGTGATCTTCCGTCATATACTCTGCTCTTCCACTTTCACAGTTTGTTGTAACCATCTCACAGGTCATATCTGATGCGAAATAAGTTTCATAATCGAACGGAAAGATTTCTTTCGGATACTTGTCAAATACCATATCCATATCCAGAATGCTCTTTTCTTTTATAAACTCTCGAAAGCCATAGTAATAGCTATATTCCTTGTCCTTGTGGATCATACAGTCTCTCGTACGCCCCGGTTGCTTTGATACATAGTCTATTGCATTGCATGCGCCTGCCGACACGCCGATCACATGCGAAAAATACTGATCCTTCTCCATAAGAAAATCCAGAGCTCCAGAAGTAAATACTCCTCTTGTCGCCCCACCTTCTAATACAAGTGTCCCATTAATCATAAATCTTACACTCCTTTGCTGATTTATCCTGATTTTGTCTGTTAGATTTTAAGGAATTTCTGTCAAGTATTATCATAACACGTTTTCTCCGGAAAAGAATACTCTTGCTATTTCCTTTTATCTCTGCTAATATAAACTTTGTATGCAATATATTAAATAAGAAGAAATAAATTTAGTAATAAGGAGATAAATCAAGATGATCAGCACAAGCAATATTACACTGCGTGTGGGAAAAAAAGCATTATTTGAAGATGTTAATATCAAATTTACAGAAGGAAACTGTTACGGTCTCATCGGTGCGAATGGTGCCGGTAAATCTACATTTCTTAAAATTTTATCCGGACAGCTAGAGCCAAGCAAAGGAGAAGTTATCATCACTCCTGGCGAGCGTCTTTCTTTCTTGCAGCAGGACCACTTTAAATACGACGAATTCCCGGTACTTGATACAGTAATGATGGGAAATGCAAGACTGTATGAGATTATGAAAGAAAAAGAAGTGATCTATGCAAAGGAAGATTTCACCGACGAAGATGGAATCAAGGCAAGTGAATTAGAAGCAGAATTTGCAGCCATGAATGGATGGGAAGCAGAGTCTGACGCTTCTACTTTACTGAATGGTCTTGGAATCGGAACAGAACTTCACTATGAGACTATGAAAAACCTTGCAGGTCCGGAGAAAGTAAAAGTTCTTCTTGCACAGGCACTTTTCGGCAACCCGGATATTCTTCTTCTCGACGAGCCTACCAACCACTTAGACCTCGATGCGATCGCATGGTTAGAAGAATTCTTAATTGACTTTGACAATACGGTTATCGTTGTATCCCATGACCGTTATTTTCTTAATAAAGTCTGCACACAGATTGCAGATATTGATTATGGCAAGATCAAATTATATGCCGGTAACTACGATTTCTGGTATGAATCCAGCCAGCTTCTCATCCGTCAGATGAAAGAAGCAAACAAGAAAAAGGAAGAAAAGATTAAAGAATTACAGGAATTTATTTCTCGATTCAGTGCTAACGCTTCCAAATCCAAACAGGCAACTTCCAGAAAACGGGCTCTGGAAAAGATTCAGCTCGATGACATTCAGCCATCCAGCAGAAAATATCCTTACATTGACTTCCGCCCAAATCGCGAGATTGGAAATGAAGTGCTTTCTGTAGAAGGATTAAGTAAGACAATCGATGGAGAGAAAGTTTTAGACAACCTTTCCTTTACATTAAATCGCGAAGACAAGGTTGCCTTTGTCGGCGGCAATGAGCTTGCAAAGACTACTTTATTCGAGATTCTTTCCGGTAACATGGAACCGGACGAAGGAACATATAAATGGGGAATCACAACAACACAGGCTTACTTCCCATTAGATAGCGGTGAGGAATTCGACAATGATTATACAATCGTTGAATGGCTTACACAATATTCTGAAGAAAAAGATGCAACTTACGTACGTGGTTTCCTCGGACGTATGCTCTTTGCCGGTGATGACGGTGTGAAACGTGTGAAAGTATTATCCGGTGGTGAGAAAGTTCGCTGCCTCTTATCTAAGATGATGATCTCAGGTGCCAACGTTCTTATGTTCGATGAGCCTACTAACCACCTGGATATGGAATCAATCACAGCTCTTAACAACGGAATGACAAAATTCCCTGGTGTGATCCTCTTCTCCTGCCGTGACCACCAGATTGTACAGACAACAGCTAACCGTATTATGGAGATCGTACCTGGCGGAAAACTCATTGACAAAATCACAACCTACGATGAATATCTGGAAAGTGATGAGATGGCAAGAAAGAGACAGACTTATACTGTACAGGAAGAAGACAATTAATAGTAATAAAAAAGAACCGCAATGCGGTTCTTTTTTATTACCAGTCTTTCACTTCTTCTTTATAAAATGCTCTATTTTCATAAATGATCGTAGCAACATCATCCTGAATCTCAATTTTTGTGACAGCACAGTTTTTATGTACACCGATGCCCCAGTATTCTTCCAGCGGAAGATTTTTAATATTGTTAAGTATTCCGGCCAGCGCCACACCGTGTGTTGCAAGCAGCACTGTTTTATCTTCATATTCCGGTGTATGAGTAAGCCAATCCAGAAAATCTTTTGTCCTTTTCTTTACAGTGGCGAAATCTTCTCCACCTTCTGCCGGCATAAAGTTCACCGGGTCATGAAAGAAAGCGCGAAAAGACTCCGGAAGCTCCCAGCCTTCTTTGGAGCAGCATTTTCCTTCATATTCAGCAAATCCCATCTCTATAATGCGTTCATCTTCAATGATCGGTGTATCGGTTCCTGCAAGAATGATCTCAGCTGTCTCTTTTGCTCTCTTTAACGGGCTCGTAAAGCATACATCAAAGTGGATATCTTTCAACCCTTCTTTCGTTTCCTCTGCCAGCTCTCTTCCAAAAGCATCCAAAGCAATATCTGCCTGTCCCTGCAATCTTCTCTCTTTATTCCACTCGGTCTCACCGTGTCTGATTAAATACAGTTCCATCTAAAAAACCTCCTTACTTTCATTTTTGCATCTACTCACTGTTAAAATTGTATTTTCTCTTTAGAAATGATATAATTTCACTTGAATCGAACCAAAGGAGGATCCTTATATTATGGAAAAAATTACAAGTTTTACAATTGATCACTTAAAATTAAAACCTGGTGTCTACGTATCTCGTATTGATTACGTACAGGGACACCCACTTACAACTTTTGACCTTCGTATGACTTCACCGAACGACGAACCGGTCATGAACACAGCAGAGATGCATACAATTGAACATCTCGCAGCTACCTTTCTTCGTAACCACGAGACATACAAAGATTCTACGATCTACTTCGGTCCAATGGGATGCCGCACCGGATTTTATCTTATCCTGGCAGGCGAACTTACATCCAGACAGATTGTTCCGCTCATGCAGGAAATGTTTACTTTTATTGCCAGCTTTGAAGGCGAAGTTCCTGGTGCTTCCGCAAAAGACTGCGGAAATTACTTAGATATGAATCTTCCAATGGCAAAATATCTTGCGAAAAAATATTTAAATGACGTTCTGAATGATATTCAGGAGGACCGTCTTATTTATCCAGAATAATTTTTCATTTATCCTAACAGTGGATCTGACACATACGCATTGCTGCAAGTGCCGTCTCATGACTGTCCTCTGTCACACCGGCACAGCATTCTTTATCTACGTAGACTGGCACTTCCGGCAATACAGCTTTTGCGATCAGCGCATTGGAGATCACACAGATATCTGTACAAAGTCCTACAAGTGTGATTGATGTGATCCCTTCTTTTTCATCTCTTTCTTTCAGAAGTTTTCCTAACTCCACACTTCCAAATGTCGGTTTGTCGATCACAACCGCATCATTCTTTAGCAGATTTTTAATTTCCGTACAAATTTCCCATCCCTCTGTGCCGCGAATACAATGCTTAACCGGAAGATTTGCCCCCTCCTGCGTCTCCATGTAGTTTTCTTCATGTGTATCTCTAGTATAGATCACTTCTCCGTCAAAGTCTTTTATTTTCTTTACAACATTCTGCACGATCGCGACCGCTTCTTTTGTTCCGAGCGCACCGTCAATAAAATCGTTTTGCATGTCAACTACGATTAAAACATCCATCTTATTTCCTCCTTGTTTGGAAAAAAAGCAGTTACCGGAATCCCAATAACTGCTTTGTATATTTAAATCTATATTCTGCTAAAATTAAGCAAGCTTAGCTTTTGCAGCTTCTGCAAGTGCGCTGAATCCTTCAGCATCGTTAACAGCGAGCTCTGCAAGCATTTTTCTGTTGATGTCGATGTTAGCAAGCTTAAGACCGTGCATCATTTTGCTGTAAGAAAGACCATTCATTCTTGCTGCAGCGTTGATACGAGCGATCCATAACTGACGCATCTGACGTTTGCGCTGTTTTCTTCCTGCGTATGCAGATGTAAGAGCTCTCATTACAGACTGTTTTGCAACTCTGTACTGTTTAGAACGTGCTCCTCTATATCCTTTTGCTAATTTTAAAGTTCTATTGTGTTTCTTTTTAGCGTTTAATCCGCCTTTGATTCTTGCCATGTCTTATCTCCTCCTTCTATTCTCTACACTTATCTTACAGATATGGTAATACTTTCTTCATGTTCTTTACATTAGTAGCATCTGTAATGATTGCTTTTCTAAGATTTCTTTTTCTCTTTGTAGATTTCTTAGTTAAGATATGGCTCTTGTAAGCTTTGTTTCTTTTTAATTTTCCTGTACCTGTTTTTTTGAAGCGCTTTGCAGCTGCTCTATTTGTTTTAATTTTTGGCATTGTGATATTCCTCCTTGATTTATAAATGTATTTTTAACGTTTTTCAGTTAAAACCATACTCATACTTCTTCCTTCCTGCTTTGCTGGTTTTTCAACTACAGCAACATCAGAAAGTGCCTGTGCAAAGTCATCTAAAATGTGTTTACTCTGCTGCATATGTGCCATCTCACGACCACGGAAACGTAATGTGACTTTTACTTTATTTCCTTTACCGATGAACTTCTTCGCGTTGTTCATCTTTGTATTCAGATCGTTCGTATCGATATTCGGGGAAAGGCGTACTTCCTTAACCTCTACAGTTTTCTGTTTTTTCTTTGCTTCTTTTTCTTTTCTGGCCAGCTCATATTTGTACTTACCATAGTCGATGATCTTACATACCGGTGGCTGCGCCTTCGGAGCAATCTTTACAAGATCAAGATCTGCCTCTTTTGCAAGTTTCATGGCATCTTTGGATGACATGATACCAAGCTGTTCTCCACTTTCGCTTACTACACGAACCTCTTTGTCTCTAATCTGTCCGTTAATCATTAAATCGCTAATGTCCCTGCACCCCCATTATAAAATAAAAAGTGAATAGTTCTTAAGACTACCCACTTTACTATCATACTAAAATCAAATCTACCTATCATTGATCTTAATTCAATATCAACCAATAGTCACGCGCTTGTGCTATGGTGAGAGTGGATACTCTTCTTTGATGTTTCACACAAAAGATACTTTAACATGTTTTCCCACAAGTGTCAACACTTATTTTGAAATCTTTTTCCTCTACTGCTTTTGCAAGTACATCGTCTGCAACTTCTTTGCTCATCTTTACAACTGCAGTTCCACTTTCATGGCTGACAATTGCCTCATCAACTCCATCCAGTGCCTCTAATGCTTTTTTCACTGTAGCCTCACAGTGCGTACACATCATGCCTTCGATCTTCATTGTTTTTTCCATTGTCTTATCCTCCTTTTTTTCTTCAGCCGGCTTTGTAAGCACAGCATTTTTTTGTTTTTTGTCTTTCTTTGCATCTGACATATCAAACCAGTTTAAGCGAAGTGCATTGCTCACAACGCAGAAGCTGGACAGACTCATTGCCGCTGCTCCAAACATCGGATTTAATTTCCATCCAAAGATCGGATACCACAATCCTGCTGCAAGTGGAATGCCGATCACATTATAGAAAAATGCCCAGAACAGATTTTCGTGAATATTACGGAGCGTAGCACGGCTCAATCGAATAGCCGCCGGTACGTCGCTTAACCGGCTCTTCATCAACACTACATCTGCCGCGTCGATAGCGATGTCCGTTCCTGCGCCGATAGCAATACCGACATCTGCTCTTGTAAGTGCCGGTGCATCATTGATCCCATCGCCGACCATCGCCGTCTTTCCTTGCCTTTTCAATTGACTGATCACTGCTTCTTTACCATCCGGAAGCACCCCCGCGATCACTTCATCGACTCCGGCCGCTTCGCCTATTGCCTTGGCTGTCCGTTCATTGTCACCGGTGAGCATAACTACACGAATGCCCATATTTTGAAGTTCCCGTATTGCCGAAGGACTGTCTTCCTTCATTACGTCCGCAACTGCGATCACTCCAATAAGCATATCTTCTCTCGCAAAGAAAAGCGGTGTCTTTCCATCTTCTGCAAAAGATTGTGCTGTTTCTTCCATCTCTTTGCTCACGTTGACAAGACTGCTGATATATCGATAACTGCCACCGTACAACCGCTGTCCATTCAAGATACCAGAAAGCCCATTTCCGGCTGATACTTTGAAATCCTCCACTTCCGCAAGATCACATAAATCCTCTGTGCCAAGACTTTCTACTGCCGATGTAATTGCCCGTGCCAGTGGATGTTCGCTCTTTTTCTCAAGTACATACGCTGTAAATAGAAGTTCTTCTTCGCTGACATTCTCTTCTGCCACAAGATCGGTTACTTTTGGTTCTCCTTTTGTAATTGTTCCGGTTTTATCTAATGCTATGATCTGCGTCTTTCCTGTTTCCTCCAGCGAAACTGCCGTCTTAAACAGTACACCATGTCTGGCACCCATTCCATTTCCGACCATAATTGCAACCGGTGTTGCAAGTCCCAATGCACATGGACAGCTTATTACAAGTACTGCAATCCCTCTTGCAAGCGCAAATCCAAATGTTTTACCAGCCACAAGCCAGATGAGTGTCGTCACGATCGCGATTCCGATAACTGCCGGCACAAATACGCCCGATACACGGTCTGCCACTTTAGCGATCGGCGCTTTCGTAGCTGCCGCATCACCGACCATCTCAATAATCTTTGAAAGTGTCGTATCCTCTCCAACTCTTTCAGCTTTACATTTTAAATATCCCGACTGATTTACCGTCGCCGCCGACACACGGTCACCGGCTTCTTTATCTACCGGGATACTTTCTCCGGTCAATGCTGCTTCATCCACTGCACTGCTTCCTTCTATAATAATACCATCAACAGGGATGTTCTCCCCCGGCTTCACTACAAACAGGTCACCTTTTTTTACTTCATCAATGGAAACAACCGTCTCTTTTCCATCACGAAGCAGTGTCGCCATCTTCGGAGCAAGCTGCATAAGTCCTTTAAGGGCATCTGTCGTCTTTCCTTTTGACCTTGCCTCTAACATTTTTCCGACTGTGATCAATGTCAGGATCATCGCCGCCGACTCAAAATAAAATTCATGCATATAAGACATGACAAGCTTTACATTGCCCTTCATCTGTGCATCGCTCATTGCAAACAATGCATAGGTGCTGTAGACAAAGGATGCTCCTGAGCCTAGAGCGACAAGTGTATCCATATTAGGGGCTCGCTTTATAAGACTTAAAAATCCACTGATAAAAAACTTCTGGTTGATCACCATGATGATGATCGTAAGCAACATCTCTATAAGCCCCATCGCCACATGGTTGCCTTCAAAAGCAGCAGGAAGCGGCCAGCTCCACATCATATGTCCCATAGAAATATACATAAGCGGGATAAGAAAACAAAGTGAAGCTACAAGTCGCTTCTTTAAGATCGGCGTCGTCTTATCTTTTAAAAATTCATTCTCCGATTTTTCCCTCACTGCCTCTGTTCCTTTTAAAGAAGCACCATATCCGGCCTTTTCCACCGCTTTTATAATTTCTTCTTTCGCAGCCGTTCCTTCAACTCCCATAGAATTTGTCAAAAGGTTTACCGAGCAGGAAGTGACACCTTCCACATTCGATACAGCCTTTTCTACTCGGGCACTGCACGCCGCACAACTCATGCCCGTTACATTATATTGTTCCATTTCAATCATCCTTTTTAACGCATCAATTTCTGCAATGTTGTTACAAGCTCATCCACAGTCTCTTCTTTTCCATTGCGGATGTCTTCTGCAACACAAGTTCTAATATGGTTAGAAAGCAATACTTTGTTAAAACTGTTGAGCGCCGCATTCACTGCAGATACTTGAACAAGAATATCTGTACAGTAGACATCATTCTCTACCATTTTTTTAATACCTCTGACCTGCCCCTCGATACGGTTCAATCTGTGGATCAAATCTTTGTATTCTTTCTCAGAGCGTTCTTTTGTTTTGTGACAGCATGTCTTTTCTTCCATATCCTACACCTCGTTTCGCATTTCATTATATACCCCTAAAGGGTATATTTCAAGCGATATTATTGATACATTTTTTCATTAAAGAATAATTATAGAATCTTTTCAAAGCCGATACGAAGAGCTCCTTTTTCTGATCCTTTCGCCAGGTGGATATAACCGCACTGCTCAAAACCGGCTTTTCCAAGTGCTCTCTGCATCGGCAGATTTCCCGGATGCGTATCGATGCGAAGGCTTACAAAGCCTAATGTCTTCGCCATATGAAATCCATGAGCAAACATCTTTCCGGCTACACCTTTTCCTTTTGCCTCATCCGCTACACATACTCTGTGCATCGCCGCAGACGGTCCTTTCGTTTTCCATGCACCGTCAATTTCAAAATACGAAACATCCGGTATCGTCTCAAATGCAAACACTCCTAAAATCATTCCATCTTCTACT
Organism: Lachnospiraceae bacterium; assembly: GCA_030538915.1. Lineage (GTDB taxonomy): Bacteria > Bacillota > Clostridia > Lachnospirales > Lachnospiraceae > Dorea_D. The sequence goes on from JAUNTC010000002.1 coordinate 15,493, forward strand.
GCTACATAAGTACATTGATTTAAAATATCAGACTCCCAGATTTCCCGCGACGGATATCCATTCTGCCACTGGTCAAGTCCCATTTTTTTCAGTCCCGCCTTTGCCTGCGCAGTAATTTCACACATACGTTCCAAATCTTCTTTTCTGGCAATTCGAAATTCCATTCGTTCTACTCCTGTTATCTAGTCTTTTCCTTTTCTGTTATTTCCAATATGATTGCTTTTTTGTTTACAACTTTGAATTTCACTTCCATATTCGCATAGCTCATTCCGTAAATCCTTTCCGGATCATCCTGATAGGCCGGGCGCGGATCCTGCTTTAATATTTCATACAATACAGAAATTTTCTCTTTATTCTCATCTGCAAGACCACCGGTTACTTCTTCCGGAACAGATACCTCCAGTGCGTATTCTTTCACAGCTCCGGCAAATCCGGCTTTCGCCTCCGGATGTATATCAATGTGTGGCAAATACGGTTTGATATCATAGATTGGCGTTCCATTTAGAAGATCTGCTCCACTTACGATAAGTGCCGGAGCACCGTCACCTTCCCAGTCGATTTTTTCCAGCCTCACACTGGAAAGCCCCATTCCGTTTGGGCGAAATGGGGATCTTGTTGCAAATACACCAACTCTTTCATTGCCACCAAGTCTGGGTGGCCGTACAGTTGGATGCCACGTTGTATGAGCAGCCTTCGAGAAATCCCAAATAAGCCAAAGATAACTGTATTCTTCTAATCCACGAAAGGCTTCTTTGTTCCTGTACTCCTTTACAAAACATATTCTTGCTTTTGCATCTACAAGACCGCTCTGTCTTGGGATCCCGAATTTTTCTACATAATCGTTCTCTATATATGCGATCGGTTTTATAATTCTTTCGTCATTCATAGTTTTTTTCGATTTCCTTTTAATAAGCCTCTGCCTCTTCTCTTGTCATCCAGAAATGAATTCCGGTTGTAGAATCCATCCAACGATCTTCGTTAAAATTTTTCACTTCCACCCATTCGCCTACTTTGTAGACAAAATTTTCATCTACAAGAGACCATGCTTCTTCATAATTTTTTGTAAAATCAAAACTTTTAATTGTAAGGACCTTCGCCTTGCTGCACCGGCAAGATGGCAAAGTAGCTGATGTGCGTAGTGCATCCGCCGGGATAAGGAGCTGCACCATCCGGTTGTTGACACATTTTTTATATCCTAAAAATGCACCTTTTTCCGGACAGCGAAGTCGAAACCACTGCGTGCTCTCGTCTGCCTTTACCCCTTTAAGATTTGCTTTTTCTAATACTGCACCATATAAATCAGCCCCTTCGATATTGCAGTTACGCATATCACAATATCGAAAGGAGGCCGTCTTCATATTTGCGTTTTTAAAATTTGCATCACGCAGGGAGCAATGATCAAATAGCGCATTGACGACTGCGCTTTCCTCAAAATTGGCAGCGTCCAATGTTACACCTTCAAACGAGCTCAACGTAAAATCAACATTGCTAAGATCTGCTCCTGTCAGATCTCCGGGCTCGATCCTACACTCTCGAAATGTAAGTCGCTCTCCATCTTTTCGCTTCTTCAACTGTTCCAGTAAATCCAATCTTTTTAAATCCTGCATGATTCCTGCCATACGCACTCACCTTCTTATAAATCTACGATTCTCGCTCTGTGATGGATATGTGGTAAAAATTTCTTTAACAGATCTTCTGTCTTAAATTTTAAATGTGTTGTATTGATTCCAGTATTACATACAAAATACTCACCTTCTGCAACTTCCTTGTCGATGATCACCTGCACATAATCATCTTCATCTGTAAGAAGTCCGACTACACTTGCAGATCCCGGTGTTGTTCCAAGATGCTCAAGCATATGCTCCGGTGTAGCAAATGACATATGTGACACACCTAGTTTTTTGCTGAAAGATGCAGCATCAAAATCTTTTTCTTCCGGCATAACAAGAAGGAAAAATGTTGTTTTCTTACGGTTGCAAAGAAATACATCTTTTCTCACCGGTGCGCCTAACACTTCCCCGATCTCTCTACATTCTTCCATAGAAGACGCTGGATCATTGTCCACGCGTTCAAATGGAATCCCTAATTTTTCAAATACTTTATATGCTTTCTGTTCCAACGGCATACGTTCACTTACATTCTCCGGTACCGTATTTGTAATTTCACTGATATACATGGGCTTTATCCTCCATTTTCTTTTTCTCTACGTGGCTATTATAACACAACCCTCTTTTTCCTGCTTTCTTTTCTTTCCAAAAACACGTATAATTATAGAAGAAATTAATGCAAGGAGAATCAGATCATGAAATATATTTTAGCTTCTGCCTCACCGCGCAGAAAAGAATTACTTGAAAAAACCGGCATTTCATTCGAGATCATCCCTTCCTCTATTGAAGAGAAGATCACCGAAGAATTGCCGGCTGATATTGTTACTGAGTTGGCTTTTCAAAAAGCGGACGATGTATTTGAACATTATCGCACTTCTCACAAAGAGGAATTCACCGTGATCGGCGCAGATACAATTGTCTGTTACAAAGACGAGATACTTGGAAAACCTGCTGATGAACAGGAAGCTTTAGATGTACTGTCTATGCTTTCCGACCGCACCCACCAGGTTTACACAGGCGTTGCACTTCTTACCTGGGAAAATGGTAAGAAAATCATCCGCACATTTTATGAAAAAACCGATGTGACTTTTTATCCGATCACGCGAAGTGACCTGCTTTCCTACATTGCATCCAAAGATCCCTTTGACAAAGCAGGGGGATATGGGATCCAAGGTGATTTTTCGATCCATGTAAAATCAATTACCGGAGATTATAGCAACGTAGTCGGTCTTCCGATCGGACGTCTCTATCAGGAGATGGAGCTTGCAGATTAACTTGCAAGTTTCATCTCTTCGTATTTTGCAGCTGCATCGTTAATGGCAGCTTCCATAATGATCATCAGTTCATCGATCTGCTTCTTTGTAACGATAAGTGGTGGAATCATACGGTTTACACTGTCTCCGATCGCTGTGATAAGAGCCATACGGTCTAAGCAGCCGTGTTTTACTTCCAAAGCGATTGGGATATCATATTCACATCCTACTAGTAATCCTCGTCCTCTTGCTTCTTTTACATGTGGCAGAAGGGCGAGCTTTTCTTTCATATATTCACCCATCTCTTTCGCATTTGCACTCAAATCATTGTCCAGGATCTCGCCAACTGCGGCATAAGCTGCTGCGCATGCCAGCGCATGTCCGCCATAAGTAGATCCGTGTGTTCCTGCAGTAAATGATTTTGCTACTTTCTTTGTAGCACAGCATGCACCGATCGGCATTCCGCCTCCCATTGCTTTCGCCATAGATACAGCATCTGGTTTCACGCCATATCCCATATAAGCCATTACATCTCCGGTACGTCCCCATCCGGTCTGTACCTCATCAAAAAGAAGAAGCATATTGTTTTCATCACACAATTTGCGAAGACCTTCCATAAATTCCTGTGTTGCAGGATGTACGCCGCCTTCTCCCTGGACAGGTTCAATCATAATTGCAATTGTATTTTCAGTTACTTTTGATTTGAAATCTTCAAGATTATTATATTCTGCATATGAAAATCCTGGTAGCATCGGTTTAAATCCATTCTGGATCGCATTGTCCGGCTGTCCTGTTGCAGACATTGCACCGTATGTTCTTCCATGGAATCCGTTTTTCGCTGTAATAATATGGTATTTTTCCGGTCCAAAATGATCTGTTCCATATTTTCTTGCCATCTTGATCATACATTCGTTTGCTTCTGTTCCGGAATTCTGGAAGAAAATCTTGTCCATTCCGATTGTATCACAGATTTTCTTTGCAAGTAATGCCTGCGGGATTGTATATGGATAGTTGAATGTATGAACGATGTCACCAAGCTGATCTTTGATGGCTGCTTCTATTTTTTCATTTCTGTTACCCGCACTGTTTACAGCAACACCGCCATAGAAATCAAGATATGCGTTGCCCTGCTCATCATAAATATACATGCCTTCTGCACGTTCAGCGATAAAGTCATATCTTTCATATGTCTCTACCATGTACTTGTTTACGATTGCTTTTAATTCTTTTGCTGTAAGTCCTGTATCTTTTAATCTCATTCTTCATATCCTCCTTATTTTTAATAATAAAAAAGGACACTGCATCTATTGATACAGCATCCATGCTTGCACATATTAGTTATATTTGCGCTTTCTAGCAGCTTCTGATTTTTTCTTACGTCTTACGCTTGGTTTTTCGTAATGTTCTCTTTTACGAATCTCCTGCTGAATTCCAGCTTTTGCGCAGTTTCTTTTAAATCTGCGTAAAGCGCTATCTAACGTTTCGTTTTCTTTAACGATTACATTTGACATAGTCTCACACCTAACCTCCCCTCCAGTCCTATATTGTGCATAATACGACTGATCGGGTATATTTATTGCACTACATAAGATTATAGCACATTTTTTTCACACGTCAATGTTTTTCTTTCACTTTGAGCAAACTTTAGGCAAACTTTCCAATTTTCACCATCTTTGCACGTGTTTTCATCATCAATGTCACTACATTCGACGACTGGCTCCCTTCACAACATGACTTGCCAACACAGATGTGGTGACACTTCCGACGCCTCTTGGAACCGGGCTTATGTAGGACGCCTTCTCTTTGACATGCTCATAATCCACGTCGCCACAGAGATTGCCCTCCTCGTCTACATTGATACCAACGTCTACGACAACAGCCCCCTCCTTGATCATATCTTCTTTGATTATCTTTGCACATCCTGCACAGGCAATGATAAGATCTGCATCCTTACATTCTTCTTTCAGATCTTTTGTTCTTGTATGACAGATCGTCACCGTTGCATGCTCATTGAGAAGCATCATAGACAACGGCTTTCCTACAACCATACTGCGCCCTACAACCGTAGTCTTCATTCCCGCAAGATCAATCTTATAATAATGAAGCATCTCCATCACTGCCTGCGCTGTACACGGTGCATATCCGTCTGTCTCACCTAAAAATACTTTTGAACTGTTCACAGGATTCATGCAATCAACATCTTTCTCAAGACGGATCGTCATCTTCACCTGTTCTTCATCAAGTCCGGAAGGAAGTGGGCGGAATAATAAAATTCCATCTACACTCGGATCATCATTCACTTTTGCGAATGCATTTTCAAATGCGTCCTGCGAAATATTTTCTGGAAGTTCAACTACCCGGCACTCAATCCCGACTATCTCCATACATTTTTTCGCACCACGCTCATATGCCAGATCATCTTCTCTTGCTCCGACACGGATGATTGTAAGACACGGAGTAACTCCTTTTTCTTTCAGACATTTCACTTCTTCACTTAATGTCATTTTCATGGATTTTGCAACTTCTGTTCCAAGCATCACTGTACTCATTACTTACTTTCCTCCGTATTACTTTTTGATCTTACCACATACTTCCGCATAAATGCGTTCCTTATAGGACTGCCCTTCCTGAATAAGTTCATTTGCAGTTTTATTAAGTTTCTCTGCACGCTCCCGGTTTTTCATCAGTCCTGTATTAATAAATACATTCAAAGAAGCACCTTCCAACGCAGCCTGAGCAAATAAAATTCCAACTCCTACGTCACTGATTGCAATCATACTTCCTTTTTCGCCCAGTACTTCTAATATTTTCATAGACTCCAACACCGTCTTCATTATATCCATCGGCACAAGGCTGGCTTCATACAACGCCTTCTCTAATGTCTGCTCCTTGAAAGCTTTTTCTTCCGGTGTATCTTTCGGAAGTCCGTAAGCTTTTGACAACGGCTCAAATACTCTTGCATCCTCATCCGTAAGCTCCACAAGACGATCTCTTATTGCTTCTAACTGTCCGCGTGCCTCTATGATTTCTTCTTCTACGTCCGCATATTTTTTCTTACCCACTGTCAGATTGGCAACCATCATACCAAGTGCAGCACCAAAAGCACCAACCGCAGCAGATGCACCTCCGCCACCCGGAACAGGTGCGGAAGAAGAAAGAACATCTATGAATTCTGTCGTTTTTTTCTCGAGCATCATCATACATTCCTCCTGCTCACATTATTTTTATCCGCAGAAACTAAAATAATACCGTAATTTTAGTTTCCGGCTCTTCTTCATTATATTTTAAAGCGCCAGTTGTTGCAACTAAAATTACGGTATTTCAAAGAATTCTAATTTATACTATTGAATTCTTGTCTTATTTCTTTTTCTTTGGTGCAATATGGATTGCTCCACCTTCTAACTCTTCTAAAGCTTCTCCGATACCTTCGTTGTAAGTCGGATGCGCACGCATTGCCTTTAACAACTGTGGTACTGTCATCTTATTTGCGATTGCTGTAGCAAACTCACCAATCATATCTGTTGCACGGGCACACATCATCTGTGCACCTAAAACTTCATCGGTTTCTTCGTTTGCAACAACTTTGATAAAGCTTCTCTCTTCTTTCGTGATCAATGATTTTCCATTTGCACTCATAATAAATTTACCAGTTTTTACTGGAATTCCTGCTTCTTTCACTTCATCCTCAGTCATTCCCACAGAAGCGATCTCCGGCTCTGTATATACACAGCCTGGTACAACAGATAAATCGATGGATGGCTCTTTTCCATTCAAGTATTCAACCACAACCACACCCTGTGCACTTGCTGTATGCGCTAACTGCATTCCTTTGATAAGATCTCCGATCGCATATACGCCTTCGATACTTGTCTTGAAATGTTCATCTACAACGACTCTACCTCTCTCCATTTCCGGTGTTGCATCTTCTGCAAAAAGTCCCTCTGTATTCGGGATACGTCCAACTGCGCAGAGAACATACTGTGCAGCTGCCTCACATTCTTTTTCTTTCTCTGTATACTTGCATACATACTGTCCGTCTCTTTCCTCTACAGACTGTACACCTGCGGATGTATGTACATCGATTCCTCTCTTCTTAAGAAGCATCTTAAGGCTCTGTGAGATCTCTTTGTCCATATTCGGAACAAGTCTTGGCATAGCCTCAAGAATTGTAACTTTACATCCAAGCGCTGAAAACGCAGTTGCAAATTCAACACTGATAACGCCACCGCCAATAATAACAAGGCTTTCTGGCATTTCTTCTAATTTAAATAATTCATCACTGGATAATACACCTTTCAGATCCATACCTGGAAGCGGAAGCATAAATGGTTTGCTTCCTGCTGCAAGGATAATATTCTCAGCCTCAAGTACCTTTGTCTCTTCCCCTTCAACCTGTACTTTATGACTTCCAAGCAGTTTTCCGTGTCCGGATACAAGTGTAACTTTGTTTGCTTTCAAAAGCTGTTCGATTCCACCTACAAGCTGGTCTGTTGTTCCCTGCTTGTACTCTAAGATTTTACTATAATCAAATGCTACGTCTGATGCGAAAAGACCAAATCTTTCTGACTCCTGCATTTCTCTGTACAAAGAGGATGCATGGATCATAGCCTTTGCCGGGATACAACCACGGTTCAGACATGTTCCTCCGACACGAACATTTTCTACCAGTGCAACATTCATACCTTCTTTTGCCGCTTTGATCGCAGCAACGTATCCTCCCGGTCCTGCACCTACTACAATTACATCAAATTTCTCACTCATGTTACATTCTCCTCGTATGTTACCTGTTTACCAATCTAAAGATTTGAGCCATTCGATAATATCTTTCATCATCTTATTTTCAACTTCTTCCTCAGACCAGAACAAACCCAGTTCTGTACAGATAACATCTTTTTTGTATTTTAAACCTTTTAAATATTTCGGGATCTCATCTGCGATCGCCGGTTTTAAGGCATCTGTGTAAACAATAATGTCTTCCACTCTTCCTTCCTGAACATAGAAGTTCAGGGAAATCTGACCCCAGTCAAAACGACGGGACTTCATCTCGTTAAATGGAATCTTACGTCCATAACGCCACTCCCATGATTTTAATCTGTCTGTGATCTCTTCTACTTTATTCTGATCAAGATCATCCATCTTGATCACATCTGTCTTCTCGCCATATACTTCAGAGAATGCTTCTTTCAAAGCTTCCTTCATACGGTCTACTGTAATATCCGGAACAAGTTCCTTAATATTTACAACACGAGATTTTACAGAGCTTACACCTTTGGACTGTAATTTTTCTTTGGATACGGTCAAATATTTTGACATCTCATCCACCTTTACATCCAACATAATCGTTCCGTGGTGATAGCAATGATCGCCGTCTTTATAGAATGCATTTCCGGAAAATTTTCTTCCATCGATCAGTATATCGTTTCTTCCGGACTTTTCTGCGCGTACACCAAACTTAGCTACCGCTTTCTGGATAACTTCTAACTGCTTATCTACATTGTAATTTTCTTTATTTACTAAAAATGTGAAATTTAAATTACCAAGATCATGATAGACTGCGCCACCACCGGACAATCTTCTTGCCAGAAATCCGCCATCGTTTTCCAACTTTTCAGTAAGGCATTCTGCCCAGGCATTCTGGTTACGTCCGATTACTATCGTATGTTGATTCTGCCACAGATATAAGATACATTCTTCTTTTTGACAGCGGAAGAATAAATATTCTTCCACTGCCAGATTTTTATATGGATTATACTGATCGCTTTCGATATATGTCAATTTGTTAATCACTTCAATATTCTCCTGCCATATAAAACAAACTAGTTATTAGTCTTCAAACTGGAATCTCAAGATTGGATGTCTTGCTGCTCCAACTTCGTCCATTCTTGTTACCGGAGTTGTTACCGGTGCATTGTGAAGACTTTCTGCATTTTCTTTTGCAGTCTCTTGTAGCTTACGGAATACTGCAATTGCTTCGTCCATTGTCTCTTTAGACTCTGTCTCAGTAGGCTCTACCATTAAAGCTTCTTCTACGATGAGCGGGAAGTACATTGTCGGCGGATGGATCTCGAAATCAAGAAGTCCTTTTGCGATATCCATTGCAGATACACCTGTCTGTTTCTTGAGGTCAGCAAGACTCATAACAAACTCGTGCATACATACTTCGTCATATGCCATTGTATAGAGATCTTTTAATTTGTTCATCATGTAATTTGCATTCAGAACAGCATTTGTACTTGCTTCCGGAATTCCTTCTTTTCCAAGTGTCATAACGTAAGCTAACGCACGAACTTCTACAAGGAAGTTTCCGAAGAAGTTTTTCATTTCTCCGATACTTTCTGGCTGTCTAACAGGAACAAATGTCTCTTCGCCTTCTACCTGGATGGATGGAAGGAACGGAACAAGGAAATCTTTACATCCTACCGGACCGCTTCCCGGGCCACCGCCACCGTGTGGTGTTGAGAATGTTTTGTGGAGGTTGAGATGGATAACATCAAATCCCATATCTCCAGGTCTTACTGTACCCATAACAGCATTTAAGTTTGCTCCGTCATAGTAGCAGAGTCCACCACAGTTGTGGATGATCTCTGTGATCTTAAGAATGTTCTTATCAAATAATCCGACTGTATTCGGGTTTGTAAGCATAAGACCGGCGATATCATCTCCTGCGATCTCCTCTAATTTTTCAATATCAACACATCCGTCCGGACCTGATGGCACACTGATCACAGAGTAACCTGCCATTGCAGCACTTGCCGGGTTTGTTCCATGTGCAGAGTCAGGAACGATGATTTTCTTACGTTTTTCGTCGTTGCGGCTCTTATGGTATGCTTTAATAAGAAGTAATCCTGTAAATTCTCCGTGTGCACCAGCTGCAGGCTGGAATGTCATACGCTTCATACCTGTGATCTCACAAAGGTATGTCTCAAGGATCTTCATAGCTTCTAAACATCCCTGTACAGTCTCTACCGGCTGTAATGGATGGATATCTGTAAATCCTTCCAGGTTTGCTACAACTTCATTTACTCTTGGGTTGTATTTCATTGTACAAGATCCAAGTGGATAGAATCCATCGTTTACACCGTGGGATTTCTTTGCCAGTTCTGTGTAATGTCTGCTAAGCTCTCCTTCTGAAAGCTCCGGCAGATGTAATTTTACTTCTCTTTTATCTTTCTCATCTAAAGTAACGACTGGTACATCGCACTCCGGAAGGTTCTGGCATTTTCTTCCTGCTTTACTTTTTTCAAAAATCAGCACGCTCTACACCTCCTTTAAGATTGATGCAACCTTGTCAATCTCTTCTTTTGTATTCATTTCTGTACAGCACCACAGAATACGTTTCTCATCAAGAGGGTATCCTCCGAGAATGTCTGCATCTTCCAGTGCTTTCAATACTTTTTCAGAAGATTTTTCTGATACTGTTACAAATTCATGGAAGAAGTTCTGTTTGTTTTCAACTTCAAATCCAACCTCTGCAAGCTTTGAAGCCATGTAGTGTGCTTTTGACATACTCTGCTCAGCTACACTCTTCACACCTTCGTTACCCATGCAGGAAAGGTATACACCTACTGCAAGTGCACAGAGTGCCTGGTTAGAACAAATGTTACTAGATGCTTTCTCACGACGGATGTGCTGCTCTCTAGCCTGTAATGTAAGAACATAACCTTTCTTTCCGTTGTGGTCTACTGTTTCACCAACAACACGTCCTGGCATCTTTCTTGTCATGCCTTCTACGCATGTCATAAATCCAAGGTATGGTCCGCCGAATGCAATTGGAAGTCCAAGTGGCTGTCCTTCTCCAACTGCTACGTCAGCACCGTACTCTCTTGGTGTCTTAAGAGCTCCAAGAGAAATTGGATTAACGCTCATTACATATTTTGCGCCAGCTTCGTGAGCAACCTCTCCGATTGCCTGTGCATCTTCTAAGCTTCCATAATAGTTTGGATGCTGGATCAGTACACATGCTGCTGTTTTGTCGATGTGTTCTTTCAGATATTCGATATCTGTTACGCCATCTTTTTCCGGAATCACTTCGATTTCCATCTCGTTACCAAAGCAGTAAGTTTTAATAACTTCTAATACGCTTGGCATTACAGTTGCAGAAACAAATGCTTTTTTACGTTTTCTTTCTGTACACATTGCTACAGCCTCAGCTGCTGCAGTTGCTCCATCGTAAACAGATGCATTAGAAACATCCATTCCTGTAAGGTCTGCAAGCATTGTCTGATATTCGAAGATTGACTGTAAAATTCCCTGGCTGATTTCTGCCTGGTATGGTGTGTAAGCAGTCTGTAAGTTTTCTTTTGAAATTACACTGTTAACCATAGCTGGAATATAATGTCTATATGCACCGGCACCTCTGAAGATTGTCGGGAATACTTTATTTTTAGCAGCGATTTTTTTGATCTTCTTGAGAACTTCCATCTCTGACATTCCTTCTGGAATGTTAAGACCACCCTGGACCTTAACCTGTTCCGGAATGTGGCGGAATAAATCTTCAATGCTCTCGTATCCGATCTCGTTAAGCATCGCTTTACGCTCGTCTAATGTGTTTGGAACATAACTACCCATGTTCGTCGTACACCGCCTTTCTTAAAAATTACTTATATATATATGTATACGTATAATATATTTCTTATGATTCGCTGTCTACGAATGCCTGGTATGCATCAGCGTCTAATAGTTCCTCTGTCTCGCTTACTTCACCAACTTTTACAAACCATGCATCGTATGGAGCTTCGTTGATAGATTCTGGTGCATCTAAAAGATCTTCGTTGATCTCTGTAACTACTCCAGAGATAGGTGAGAATACGTCAGATACAGCTTTTACAGACTCAACGTCAGCGAATGCCTCTCCTACTGTTACTTCATCTCCAACTTCTGGAAGATTTACGAATACGAGGTCTCCTAATTCAGCCTGTGCAAAATCTGTTAATCCTACTACTTTAACGTCTCCTTCTTCTTTTACCCACTCGTGTGATTTTGAATATTTTAACTCTGCTCTTAATTCCATGATAATAATCTCCTTTTTCTTATACTCTTTTTTATCTATTCTTTTATTTTTAATTATTTCTCTCTTTTGTAGAATGGAAGTGCTACAACTTCAACATCTACCATACGACCTCTTACATCTACCTGTAATTTTGTTCCTACTTCTGTGTAAGCAACATCAATGATCGCCATACCAACTGCTCTATCAATGAAAGGTCCTTTTGTTCCGGATGTTGTCTGTCCGATCACTTTACCGTCAGCATATACATCCTGGTGTTCACGAATGATTCCTCTTCCGGAAACTTCAAGTCCGACTCTCTTTCTTGTCAGCTCTCCACGCTCTTCTAAAGCTTTCTTTCCGATGAAGACATCTTTTTTCATCTTAACTGCAAATCCAAGACCTGTCTCAAGTGGTGAGATCTCATCATTCATCTCATGTCCGTAAAGAGGCATTGCAGCTTCCATACGAAGTGTATCTCTTGCTCCAAGTCCGCATGGGATCAGTCCTTCTTCTTTACCATTCTCAAGAAGAATGTCCCACATTTTCTCTGCATACTCGCTTGGGAAGTATAACTCTACTCCATCCTCTCCTGTGTATCCTGTCTTAGAAACGATACAAGGAATTCCGGCAACTTCTGCATCGAATACTGCATGGTAATATTTCTGCGGAATGTTTTCTTCTGTTGTAAGTTTTCTTAAGATTTCCATTGCTTTTGGTCCCTGTAATGCAAGCTGTGCATACTGGCTGGAAACATCTGTGAATGTTACTTCCCCAAACTGATGATCAAGCATCCACTGATAATCTTTGTCTTTGTTAGCTGCATTTACAACGATGAAGTAATGTTCATCTGCATGTTTGTAAACGATCAGGTCATCAACAGTTCCTCCGTTTTCATTACACATCGGGCTGTAACGTGCCTGCCCATCTACCATATTGTCAAAATTGTTTGTAAGCATCATCTGAAGATTTGCAAGGGCATCTTTTCCTTCGCATAAAATCTCTCCCATATGTGACACATCAAACAATCCTGCCTGAGTACGAACTGCCATATGTTCTTTGACAACACCTGCTTCATACTGTACCGGAAGAAGATATCCTCCAAATGGTACGATCTTTCCACCAGCTTTCACATGCGCATCGTAGAGTGGCGTCTTTAATTCCATGATAAAAGTCCTCCTTTTTCTTTCTCATCATGAACTTGCTCTGTCAGGCATTCGCTCCTTTAAATTAGTGTCGAAGCAAAAAAATAAGAGACATCTCCTTTTCAGGACCATATGTCTCCCTGTCTGATCTCTTTCAGAGTCTCGTCCGAACCCAATTCTTCTGCCTGAGAGTTTCGAATCACTTCTTGCCCCTTCGGCGTTATTACAAAAATTAATAATCTCTCTTAGGTTCATCTACCGAACTTTTATTTCTTTAATGGGTTCATTGTAACAGCAGAGTAATTGTCTGTCAATAATTGTTTATTTTTTAACTTTTCTGTTTATTCATAAACATTTTCTACAAGCCTTATAGTAAATATCTATAACAAAAAGAAAGATACAAGTCCCACTTTTGTGAAATTTGTATCTTTCCTTGATTTTACGCTGTTTATCGCTGTTTTTTATGCTAACTGCTCAGCCAGAACTTCTCTCGCTTTTACAAGTACATCATCCATTCCTTCCGGATTTTTACCACCAGCCTGAGCCATATTTGGACGACCTCCGCCGCCTCCGCCAACGCAGGAAGCACATGCTTTAATAAGATTTCCTGCATGAGCACCCTTGTCAGTTGCCTCTTTTGTAGCCATTGCCATAAGACTTACTTTTCCATCAACAGCTGAAACGAGTACGACAACTCCTTCGCCTAATTTATCCTTTAACTGATCGCCAAGATCACGAAGACCGTTCATATCTACGCCTTCTAATTTTGCTGCAAGAAATTTTACTCCGGCAATTTCTGTCACCTGATCCATAACATCTCCCATAGCATCTTTGGCAAGTTTTGCTTTTAAACTGTCCACTTCACCTTTTAATGCTTTATTTTCAGATGTCAGATGTGTGATCTTCTCTTCCAGATTGTCTGGTGTTGCCTTCAATAATTTTGCAGCGTCATGCAATTTGCGCTCCTGATCCTCGTAATGCTCTAAAAGTCCCTTAGAAGTAAGCGCTTCAATACGACGTACACCTGCGGCAACTCCTGTCTCAGAAAGGATCTTGAATGCCATAATATCTCCTGTATTAGATACATGTGTACCACCACAGAATTCAATGGAGAAGTCACCCATGCTTACAACACGTACAACATCTCCGTATTTCTCACCAAAAAGTGCTGCTGCACCTGTCTTTTTCGCCTCTTCGATTGGCATATTACGTACAGTAACCGGCAAATGATTGCGGATTTCTCTATTAACGATTGCTTCAACTTCCTTGATTTCTTCCTGTGTCATAGCAGAAAAATGTGTAAAATCAAAACGCAGTCTGTTCGCATTATTGAGGGAACCAGCCTGTTCTACATGTGTTCCGAGAACCATGCGCAGTGCCTTCTGTAAAAGGTGAGTTGCACTGTGGTTATTGGCTGCCAATGCACGGTTTTCGCAGTCAATTTTCAACGTAACAGCATCAGAGATTTTGATCATTCCCTTTGTAACATGTCCTACATGTCCGATTTTTCCACCGTGAAGCTTGATCACATCTTCGACAACAAATTCACCATCTTTGCTGCAGATGATTCCTTTATCTGCTTCCTGTCCACCACTGGTAGCATAGAAAGGTGTCTTTGCTGTAATGATGGTTCCTTTTTCACCGTCAGAAAGTGCATCTACAATTGCAGTTTCCCCTGTAAGTGCAGTTACTTCTGACTCTGCTTCTAAATTATCATAACCGACAAATTCTGTAGTAAGCTCTGCATCCAGCTCATCATAGACACTTGCATCTGTACCGCTGTAGCTATGTGTTCCGAATGTTCCTTCGGACTTCGCACGCTGTTCTTTCTGTGCTTTTTCAAAGCCTTCTTTGTCGTAAGTCAATCCTTTTTCTTCCAGGATCTCGCTTGTAAGATCTACCGGGAATCCATATGTATCATATAAGCGGAATGCATCCTCACCGGAAAGTACAGTTGTGCCTTCTTTTTTCATCTTTTCTTCCAGATCTGCGAGGATAGAAAGTCCCTGGTCAATTGTTTTATTGAACTGTGCTTCTTCTTTTGCGATCACGCTGAAGATAAAGTCTTTCTTTTCTTCCAGCTCCGGATATCCATCCTTAGATCCATCGATCACTGTCTGAGCCAGATCTACTAAAAATGCACCTTCGATACCTAAGAGTCTTCCGTGACGGCATGCACGACGAAGGAGACGACGAAGCACATAACCTCTTCCGCTGTTGGATGGCATGATTCCGTCTGAGATCATAAATGTAACAGAACGAACGTGATCTGTAATGACACGAAGAGAGATGTCTGTCTCATCATTTTCTCCGTAATGAACCCCTGTAAGACGACATACATGATCACGCAAAGCCTTCATTGTATCGATGTCAAACATAGAATCTACATCCTGCACGATACATGCAAGACGCTCCAGTCCCATACCGGTATCAATATTCTTCTGCTCTAACTCTGAATAGTTGTTGTGTCCATCATTGTCGAACTGTGTAAATACATTGTTCCAGATTTCCATATAGCGGTCGCATTCACAGCCAACTGTACAATCCGGACTTCCACATCCGTATTTCTCACCACGGTCATAGTAAACCTCTGAACAAGGACCGCAAGGGCCTGCACCATGCTCCCAGAAGTTATCTTCTTTTCCAAATTTAAAAATACGCTCCGGAGCGATTCCAATCTCTTCATTCCAGATCTTCCATGCTTCCTCATCGTCCACATAAACAGATGGGTAGAGACGATTTGGGTCAAGACCTACAACCTCTGTTAAAAATTCCCATGTCCAGTGGATCGCATCACGTTTAAAATAATCTCCGAAAGAGAAGTTTCCAAGCATCTCGAAGAAAGTACCGTGTCTTGCAGTCTTTCCAACATTGTCAATATCTCCTGTACGGATACACTTCTGACAGGTTGTCACACGTTTTCTCGGTGGAATCTCCTGTCCTGTAAAATATGGTTTTAACGGCGCCATGCCGGAATTGATCAATAATAAACTTTTATCATTATGTGGCACAAGTGAAAAGCTCTTCATTGCCAGATGTCCCTTGCTCTCAAAAAATTCAAGAAACATTTTACGTAATTCATTTACTCCGTATTTCTGCATAATTTCCTCCTCCAAACTCACTATCTCCTAATTATAATAAGATACCCGCCGTTTGTCAACGACGGGCATTTCTTATTGAAATATGTTTTTCTTATTTTACTTTAGTTCAATTTCTTCCAACTCTTTTGGCGGCAGATCTCTGGATGATGCTTTCACAAAATCTTTGATATTTTTCTGTGCTTTTGGAATTGGAATATTCGTTCCGGCACCTGCTACACAACCACCCGGACAGCCCATTCCTTCGATCAGACATCCGTTCATACGTCCGGCTTTCGCAAGTGCAAGTATTTTCTTGCAGTTTGCCAGACCTTCTGCATGTTCGATATTCACTTCCACATCTGGATAATATGCACGGATACATTTTTCAATTCCTTCTGCCACACCTCCGGCAACCGCATATCCTCGACCGACTCCTGTCGCATCATGGAAGGCAGTCTCGGCCTCATATTTTGTAAGATCAATCTCTTTCGCATCGAACATTGCCTGCAATTCTTCAAATGTGATTACAAAATCTACATCACTTCTGACATCTCTTCTCATTGCTTCCAGTTTCTTCGCCGCACAAGGTCCGATAAATACTACTTTTGCATTTGGATGCTTCTGCTTGATCGTACGGGCAGTTGCAACCATCGGTGTCAGCTCCTGAGAAACCTGATCGATAAGATCTGGAAAATACTTCTTTGCAAGCATTGCCCAGGACGGACAGCAGGATGTAAGAAGAAACGGCAATTCTCCGGTTGCTACTTTCGTAGCATAATGATGTGCTTCTGCGACTGCTCCTATATCTGCACCAAGAGCCACCTCATAAAATTCAGAGAAGCCAAGCTCCTGCAGAGCTGCCTTTAAATTTTTCGGTGTAATATTTTCTCCAAACTGACCTTCGAATGCCGGTGCGATCTCCGCTACGATCTCTTCTCCGTCTTTTAAAGCATGCGCAAGCTGGAAAATCTGAGATTTATCAGAAATCGCTCCAAACGGACAATTCACCATACACATTCCGCAGGAAACACATTTGTCACTGTTAATATAAGCTCTGCCCATAGAGTCAGATTCAATCGCACCAACTCCACAGGACATCTGACACGGTCTTGATTTTGCTGAAATCGCATCATACGGGCAGGCGGATTTACATTTTCCGCACTTGATACATTTGCTCTGATCAATGTAAGATTTTCCGTTCACCATAGAAATCGCATTTCGTGGACAGACTTCCATACAAGGATGCGCAAGACATCCTTTACACATGTTACTTACTTCGTATCCACGCTCTTCGCATGCCGCACAGGCAGACGGAATGACTTGCATAAGCGGCGGCTCATAATACTTTTCCGATATATTTGAAGCCTCTACGCCGGCTGTAAGATGCACAGGTTTATTCTCCGGTCTGAGAGATAGACCCATCGCAAGGCGAAGACGTTCGCTTATGATCGCTCTTGCACGATAAACGCTGTCTCTGTATACCGGCGTCTCTTCATTTACCATTGCATAAGGAATCGCTTCCACATCGGCAAGAAGCGTCTCATCATTTGCTTCAAATCCCAGACGGGCTACTTCTTTAAATACTTGTCTTCTCAGACGTTTGACGGTTGTATCCAATCCTCTGATCATATTGACATTTCCTCCTGACCACTCTTATCTTTACTTTCGTAATTCCAAGCCTGTAATGGACCCGGATTTCAATTAACTTAAGTATAGGAAATCGTCAATATAGTGTCAATATTTTAAGTGTATGAATTTCCAAACATTTTTTCTTTAAAGCAGGATGATCTTATGGTCTTTACAAGTTTTTTTCATCTCTTCCGGCCAGATACTTGCCTGTACCTCACCTACGTGTGCGCGATCTAATAACAGCATACAAAGTCTGGACTGTCCGATACCGCCACCGATCGTATAAGGCAGTTCGCCATTTAAAAGCATTTTGTGATACGGAAGATTTTTGCGATCTTCACAGCCTGATTTTTCAAGCTGCTCTGCCAATGATTTTTCATCTACACGGATACCCATACTGGAAATTTCCAGTGCGCAATTAAGATTCTCAAACCAGAAGAGAATGTCTCCGTTTAACTGCCAGTCATCGTAGTCCGGTGCGCGGCCGTCATGTGGCTCTCCGCTCGCAAGCTTATCACCGATCTGCATAACAAATACGCAGCCATATTCTTTTGTGATAAGATTTTCACGCTCTTTCGGTGTTTTATCCGGATATCTGTCTTCCAGCTCCTGGGAAGTGATAAAGGTCACTCCATCCGGCAAATGTTTAACTGCCTGTGGATACTTATACCACACTTCATGTTCCATATGCTTGATCACTTTAAAAATCGTGCGGACTGTGTCCTTTAACGTATCCATTGTACGCTCTTCTTTTGTGATCACTTTTTCCCAGTCCCACTGGTCCACATAGCAGGAATGCAGATTATCCAGTTCTTCATCGCGACGGATCGCATTCATATTCGTGTAAAGTCCTTCTCCCGGCTGGAATCCATAATCATGAAGTGCCATACGTTTCCATTTTGCCAGAGACTGTACAACTTCTACGTCTTCTCCTGCAATTCCGGCAAGATCAAACTGTACCGGTCGCTCAACGCCATTCAGATTGTCATTAAGTCCGCTTTTCTTTGTCACAAAAAGCGGTGCGGAAATTCGTTCCAGATTCATCTCTTTTCCAAATTCCTTCTGAAATGTATCACGAATATATTTAATCGCCTCCTGTGTCTCTCTGACTGAGAGACGTGGGTCATATTTTTCTGGTAATATTAATGCCATGTCTGCTTCCTCCTGTTGTCTTCTTATCCTGTTTCTTAGTTACCTTTACTCCCGACCGAATACTTTCTGTGCATAATAAACGGTCTGCATTGCATCTTTGCCATAAAAATCTGCATGGATCGCTTCTGCATATTCTTCATTCAAGACTGCACCTCCAACCATAACTTTACAGTCTGGTTTTGCTTCATTTAACTGCCGGATCGTCTCTTCCATACTTACAACGGTCGTCGTCATCAATGCACTCAAACCGACCAGCTTTATATCTTCTTTGATTGCTGTCTCTACAATGAGCTCCGGCGGAACATCTTTCCCAAGATCCAATACATCAAAGCTGTAATTTTCCAAAAGAACTTTTACAATATTCTTTCCAATATCATGAATATCGCCCTTTACTGTAGCCAGAATGATTTTATCTTTTTCTTCTTCCTCTGCACCACTTTTTGCCAGTGCATCTTTTAATACTCCAAATGCAATTTTCGCAGCATCAGCACTCATCAAAAGCTGTGGAAGGAAAATAGTTCCTTTTTCAAATCCTTTTCCGACTCCATCCAGAGCCGGGATCATCTCTTCATTAATGATCTCTAACGGTTCCTTCATCTTCACAAGTTCAAAAGCCGCATGATGTGCTTCTTCCTTCAGTCCTTTTTCGATGGCGCTTTTCAGTGTGATCATACTGTCATTCGCTGCCGGTTTCGCAGCTACTGTATTGCCATACTGGCGAATGTATTCTTCACAGTTTTCATCGTAATTCATTAATGCACAGTATGAATAGTAAGAGCGCATCATATCTTCAGATAACGGATTGATAATTCCGGCACTCAGCCCATTCTGCATTGCCATTGTATAAAAGTTCGAATTTACTGCCGGGCGATATGGCAGTCCGAAAGAAATGTTTGATACACCTAAAACGGTACAGACACCATAAGTTTCTCTTACCTTGCGAAGTGCTTCCAGTGTAATACGTGCTCCTTCCGGCTCGGAACTGATTGTCATAGTAAGAACATCTACAACAATATCCTTCTTTGGGATTCCGTATTTGGCAGCTTCATTAATGATCTTTCCTGCAATCTCTACACGCTTTTCTGCAGTCTGTGGTATCCCATCCTCATCCAGTGTCAATGCAACTACAACACCACCGTATTTCTTTATGAGTGGAAATACCTGATCCATCGATTCCTTCTTTCCATTTACGGAATTCACCATTGGTTTTCCGTTATAGATTCGCATCGCAGCTTCCATTGCCTTCTGATCAACGGTGTCGATCTGAAGCGGAAGAGATGTAATACTCTGTATGTTTACGACAACCTCCCGCATCATCTCTACTTCATCAATATCCGGAAGTCCTACATTGACATCTAAAATATGTGCACCGTGATCCTGCTGTGAGATTGCCTCTCTCAATATGTAATCCAGATCACGATCTTTCAATGCCTGCTTGAATTTCTTCTTACCGGTCGGATTAATACGCTCTCCAATGATCAGTGGCTTTTCTCCTAAAATTGCCGCCTGTCCATAGGAGGATACGATTGTTTTTTCCGACTTTTCAGGCACTTTTCTTCTGCTCCATGCATCGTGTGCCTTAACGGTCTCTATCATCTTACGGATATGCTCCGGTGTCGTACCACAGCAGCCACCGATCAGTGCGGCCCCTTTTTCCACGATTCGTTCCATATAACCTGCAAATTCTTCCGGATCTACATCATAATAAACTTCCCCGTCTTTTTGCTTCGGAAGGCCGGCATTCGGTTTTACGATAATCGGGACACTTGCATATTTAAGGATCTCATCCAGGATCGGT
Organism: Lachnospiraceae bacterium; assembly: GCA_030538915.1. Lineage (GTDB taxonomy): Bacteria > Bacillota > Clostridia > Lachnospirales > Lachnospiraceae > Dorea_D. Next base: position 36,143 of record JAUNTC010000002.1, read on the forward strand.
ATCATCTGCTCCGGTCCCATACCACAGTTGATTCCCAGTGCGTCTACACGAAGACCTTCCAGCATCGCTACAACCGATGGAACATCTCCTCCTGTGAGAAGCTTTCCTTTCTCATCAAAGATCATCGTCGCAAATACTGGCAAAGAAGTATTTTCCTTTGCTGCCAGTACAGCTGCTTTTACTTCATACGTATCGCTCATCGTCTCGATATGTATAAGATCTGCCCCTGCTTTTTCACCATACACAGCCACTTCTTTGAATGCTTCATAAGCATCTTCAAACTCAAGATCTCCCATAGGCTTTAACAATTTACCGGTCGGTCCGATATCAAGCGCTGCATAAACTTCTCTTCCGTCTTTGACTCCCTCTTTCGCTGCCTGTCTTAAATTATAAATGGATGCATTGACAATCTCCTGAAGTTTGTACTTTGAATCATGAAATTTCAACGCATTTGCACCAAATGTATTACTTAATACGATGTCACTTCCCGCTTCGTAATACTTTTTATGAATTTCCACCATCGTCTCCGGACGCTCAATACTCCACGTTTCCGGAAGCTCTCCAGGTTGTAATCCGTTTTCCTGTAGAAGGGTTCCCGTTCCACCATCAAAAAACAATAATTCCTTTCCAAGCCTGTCTAATAACATACACAAAACTCCTTTATCTTAACTTTTCTATGATTCTCTGCGATAGAGACAATCTGTCTTGTTGCAGACCTCGCAGCCTTTTTGATGACAATGTTCCTCTGTCGTACTAAGTCCGATCAGTGCAGTCACGGACTTTGTCGGCGTGAGCATGCTGCTGTCCGTCATCGTGAGACCGATTTTTTTCGCAGCCTCCGTCATTGCAAGGATTTCCTTTTGATGGAGAATTGAAAAATCACCATATCCCGGACTGAACCGCGGGCGCAGATACAATCCTTCTTTTTCCATCTCTGTACGGATCTTTTCTTGCTGTTCATCCAGATATTCTTCTAACATAGCTGCAGCACATGACTGTATTACAACCGTTCTTGCCATCTCTGTATAAGAATATCTTTTCAACAGATAATCAACTTCTACACCAAGGGTACCACAAAGCAGAATTACCTGTCTGCAGCCTTTAAGGTTTTTTGCCAGATTTTTACTATGTATTTCCATTGCACCAGCTTGAATGATGTCATCTTCTTTCCACGTAAGTACAAAAGTACGATACAGACTTCTTGGCTTCACAACTTTGTCCAGTTCACGAAACACATCTTCTACCAGCTCCAATGTCTTTGTATCGATCTGGCCATTTTTATAACCAAGATAGCGAACGGTCTCTCTCGTTCTGTTATCCATATTTTCACGTATAATCCAATTATCCTCTTTTGAGGTTAATGGATTATTCTCCTTTCTCCCATTTCTTGGGTTTTACTGAATACTCCATTATAATACTTAAAGCACTGTGGATCTGTATCTATACTTTTACAGCTTCGACTGTTCGGAGGTGACTCAGACCACAGCTTTTCGTCTATTACTGTTAATCAGTTTGTTAACGCTTGACGTTTCTATTTACGTGATTACACAGCCGAATTCTCTGTGGAAGACAGCAGTGCTTATTCTATTATTTAGGAGGTTTTATCTATGTCTCTGTACTTTGTTGGAATTGATATTTCCAAGTACAAACACGATTGTTGCATTATTTCTGCAACTGATCAAAAAGTTATTTCAAAGTTCACTATCAAAAATGATAAAGCTGGCTTTGAAGAACTGATTACCACTTTTAATTCTCTCTCCAGTCCTGAGGATATAAGGATAGGGTTTGAATCAACAGCCCATTATGCCCTCAATCTTGAACTCTTCCTTGAAAATGCCCACCACAGCTTCATGGAAGTTAATCCAGTTTTAATCAAGGAATACAAAAAGTCTACAACTTTAAGGCGTACCAAAACCGATTCTGTTGACTGCGAATCAATAGCTCGTTGGTTAATGACTGTTTAGTACAAACCCCATTCAAAAGGATTTTACCATGCTTATTCCTTAAAGTCATTAACTCGTTTGCGTGACAGACTAATTCGACAGCGTTCTTTTTATCTTGTTAAGATAACAAATGTGTTAGATCACACATTTCCTGAATTCAAGCCATTCTTTAATGAACGTTTATCTAAAACCGCTCTATATCTACTAGAGAATTATGGCTCTGCTGAAAAGATGGCTCGCATGAATTCTGTTTCTTATGAGAAACTTCGGTCCATATCTAGAGGTAAGTTTTCTCCTCAACAATTCATTGCTTTGAAAGAGCTTGCAGCTAATACAGTAGGTGTAAACAATTCTATCTTTGATGTTGAATTGAACAGTCTGCTTACTTTGTATAAAACTCTTGTAACAGAGATTAACTCTCTTGAAAAAGAAATCAATCTTCTCATCGAAGAAGTCCATCCTCATTACTTATCTGTTCCTGGTATTGGTCCAATTTCTGCCGCAATCATTTATTCTGAGTACGGCGATATATCGAACTTTGATAATCCAGGGCAGATGCTTGCATTCGCAGGAATTGAGCCTGGAATCAATGAATCTGGAACAGAATCTCATGGTGGTCGAATGGTAAAGCGAGGTTCTTCACAGTTACGATATGCCTTGATTAATTGTTGCCTTCCATTAATTCGTTTTGACATGACATTTGCAACTTATTATGCCAAGAAACGTGCAGAAGGCAAACCACACAGAGTTGCAATAACCCACGTTGCTAAGAAACTGATTCGTGTTATCTATGCATTGGAGAGGCAAGATACCGATTTCTGCGCTCAGAAGCTTCGCTAACACTACTTTCTTATAGAAGGTGATTGCTATCTAAAATACGCTGTATTTAGATGGTTTATTAAAGTTACCCTTTTTTATAATCATAAACTTTTCTTCAAAATCTATTGACTATTTATAGTTTGTCACCTTTTATCCATTTTTTACTATATCTGAAAGATTATGCATGATCGCTCTTGCAACATCTGGATTATTCATTGAATATACATGCACATGATTGATTCCATTTGCGAAAAGATCAATGATCTGATCGGTTGCATAAGCGATACCTGCCTGCTGCATTGCCTTTGGATCATCTCCAAATCGATCTAAAACATCACGGAATCTCTGTGGAAGAACAGTTCCAGACATTTCCAGTGTTCGCTTCATCTGACTTCCCTTTGTGATCGGCATAATTCCCGGTACAACCGGAACTTCGATACCTGCCTCACGAATTCTGTAAAGAAAATTATAAAAAATTGGATTATCAAAAAACATCTGAGTCGTTAAAAAATCCACTCCGCAATCAACCTTCGTCTTGAGATTGTGAATGTCATCGTTTTTGTGTTCGGTATCTACGTGTCCTTCCGGATAGCAGGCTGCACCGATGCAAAAATCACCTTTGCTTCGAATCTCAGCAACAAGCTCGGATGCATATTTATACTGATTCGGAAGTGGAAAATCTGAATCCTTCGGAATGTCTCCACGAAGAGCAAGGATATTTTCAATGCCCTGTTTTTTTAATTCTTCGATCACGCGGTTTACATGCTCTTTTGTCGACGAAACGCAAGTCAGATGCGCCAAACTTGTAACACCAAGCTTGTCCTTTATATACGATGCTATGTTCACAGTATTCTTACTTGTTCCACCACCGGCACCATAAGTAATACTCATGTACGAAGGATTTAATGCTGCGATCTGCTCCGTGGCAGACAGCACGCTTGCAAACCCTGCATCCGTCTTCGGCGGGAATACTTCAAAGGAAATGTGTGGTGTCTTTTCTTGTAAAATGTCTTTTATCTTCATACTCTCTTCTCCTTTTTTATCTAAACATATCTGTCTTTTCATAAGTATATGCCATATACGATAAAGCAAAACGGGAGAAAATGCAAGAAAAACATCCTTCACTTTCATATTTGTTCATATGAAGGAAGGATGTTTTTATAATCTTCACTCTATTATTATTACATATTTTCGTACAATTCTTCGTACTGTTTCGCGGAATTCTTCCATGAGAAGTCTTTCTGCATTCCACGTTCAACGATCTTATTCCAATCTCTCTTCTTATCATAGTAGATACGTTCTGCATAACGGATCGTTCCAAGCATCTCATGCGCATTGTAATTCATAAAGCTGAATCCGGTACCTGTCTTTTCATACTCATTGTATGGCTCAACCGTATCTTTCAATCCACCTGTCTCTCGAACGATCGGAACGGTTCCATAACGAAGACTCATAAGCTGACTGAGTCCGCATGGTTCAAACAATGATGGCATAAGGAACGCATCACAGGCAGCATATACTTTATGAGACATCTCTTCAGAATAATAAATATTTGCAGATACTTTATCCGGATATTTCCATGCAAAATAACGGAACATATTCTCATACTGTTCTTCTCCTGTACCGAGTGCAACGATCTGTACCGCATCCTGGCAAAGCTCGTCCATCACATAAGCGACAAGGTCAAATCCCTTCTGATCCGTCAGTCTCGATACAATACCGATCATCATCGTCTTATGATTCTTTTCCAGATTAAGCTCTTCCTGCAAAGCAGTCTTGTTTTTAATCTTTTCCTTACGGAAATTTGTTACATCGTAATTTTTGTAAATACATGGATCGTTCGCCGGATCATAATCCTTGTAATCAATTCCATTTACAATTCCAGAAAGGCAATTCGCTCTCGCATTCATCAAGCCATCAAGACGTTCACCATAGAACGGTGTCTTAATCTCTTCTGCATAAGTATTACTTACAGTTGTAATGCGATCTGCATAAACAATACCACCTTTCAGATAATTGGCGTCTTCATATGCTTCCAGCTTATCTGGTGCAAAATAGTACTCCGGAAGACCTGTAATGTCACAGATACGTTTTGTATCCCATGTTCCCTGGAACTTCAGGTTGTGAATCGTCATAACTGTCTTGATTCCACGATACCATTCATTTCCATAACGGAAATTGTCAAGGTAAACAGGGACAAGTCCGGTCTGCCAGTCGTGGCAATGTATAATGTCTGGTCTGAAATCAATAAGTGGCAATGCGCTCAGCGCCGCTTTAGAGAAAAACGCAAATTTTTCTACATCTGCATAAGTATCTCCATATGGTGCAAATCCATTGAAATAATATTCATTATCTATGAAGTTGAAAGTAATTCCATCATATACGATTTCAAGAATACCAACATACTGATTTCTCCAGTTCAGATCCATATAGAAATGTGTCACATATTCCATCTTTTCTTTCCATGTATCTTTCATACACATGTACTTTGGCAACATGACACGTACATCATATTTTTTCTTATCAAAATATTTCGGCAGTGAACCAACTACATCGGCTAATCCGCCTGTTTTAATAAACGGTACTGACTCTGAGGCTACAAATAATATTTTTTTCATCTTGCTTCCCTTCCTCTCGTTCCACGATATAATTTATTATATCTTATTTTTGTCAGGAATAAAAGAAATATCTTAAGAACGTTCTTTTTCTTTCACCTGGCATGCAAGATCTTTCATTTCCTTGGCATTTTGCAATACTGCATCTGTAATTTTCGCTCCACCTAAAATTCTTGCCAGTTCTTCAATGGATTCCACATCATTCAATTTACGTATGCCAGTCGTTGTATCCATATTTCCGACTGTTTTGCTGATCATATAATGATGGTCAGCCATTGCGGCGATCTGTGCAAGGTGGGTAATACAGATTACCTGGTGCTCGCGCCCGATAAGTGCCATCTTTTCAGAAACCTTCTGCGCAGTACGGCCACTGATTCCCACATCGATCTCATCAAAGATCAATGTCTCTGTGTCATCTTTATCAGCTAACACAGTCTTGATCGCAAGCATGATTCTTGAAAGCTCTCCTCCGGATGCAACATTTGCAAGTGGACGCACCGGCTGTCCGGGATTCATGGAAATCATAAATTCCACTTCGTCCATTCCATCCGGACTGCAATGTTCTGTCGGAAGAATCGAAATCTCGAATTTCACATCTGCAAAATTCAATTCTTTCAAACTGTCTCCGATTGATTTTTCCAACAGTTTCGCCTGTTTCTTTCGAATCTTCGTAAGCTTTTCAGCCGTTTCTTCCATCTTTATTTTAGCTTTCGCACAGTTCGTATTCAGACTTTGAATATAAGCTTCATAGTCTTCCAGTTTTTGGATTTTTTTAATCTGTTCCTCGTAATATGCAAGAATGTCGGAAATCTGATTTCCATATTTCAATTTCAGATGATTGATCTCATTGAGACGATTTTCTGTCTCATAAAGTTCTTCTTCCGAGCACTCACAAGACGCTCTATAATCCGAAAGATCCCTATTGAAATCATTTAAAAGACTGTCAATCTCTGAGAGCTGCTCGTAAAGTCCTGCCACTGCCTCATCATAGTCTTTGACATCGCCAAGGGCACGGATGGCACGGCTTAAGCTTTCACTTGCATTGGCATCTTCTTCACTCGTAAATGCGTAAGCTTCTGATACCCCATCTGCAATCTTTTTACTGTTCAGCATAAAGCGATAAGCTCTTTCCAGTTCCTCGTCTTCGCCCTCTTTCAGTTCAGCATCTTCAATTTCCTTCGTCTCAAACTGTAAGAACGAAAGCTCTTTCGCTCTGGAAGCTTCATCTAAATCTGCATCCTCGAGTTCCTTTTTCCACTTTCGATATTCTCGATACGTCTCTTCCATCTCTTTTTTCAGATTTCCAAGATCCTCTTTTGCAAATGCATCTACGATTGACAAATGATTCTTCTTATAGAGCAAAGACTGATGTTCATGCTGACCATGAATATCAATTAGAATTTCCGCCACTTTCTTTAAAAGCGCCATCGTCACCGTCTCTCCATTGATACGGCTCACACTGCGTCCTTCCATCAGCCTTCTTGAAAGCACCACACTTCCCTCTTCCGGATAAATATCCAGCTCTTTTAATCGAAGAAGCTGTCTTTCATTTTCAACCTGAAAACCAAGCTCTACAAATCCATATTCTGCGCCTTTTCTCAGCAAATCTTTACTGTATCTGGCTCCAAGTGCCAGATTGATGGAGCCTAAAATGATTGATTTACCAGCTCCCGTCTCACCAGTCAAAATATTGAGGCCATCTCGAAACTCCACTTCGATTTCCTCAATAAGCGCAAGATTTTTCACATATAAACGTTGTAACATTCATCCTCCTATAAGACAATTTTACGGATTTTGTCCATCACCTTCACAGTATCCTCCGGAGTTCTGATCGCACACATGATCGTATCGTCCCCTGCGATACTTCCAACGATTTCTTTCCATTTCATCGCATCCAGTGCGGCACATACTGCCATCGCCATTCCCGAAACCGTTTTAATAACGAGAATGTTCTGCGCCATCTCCATAGATAAATAGCCATCTCTCAATATACGGATATATTTCTCACTCATACCATTTTCCGATCCCTGATGCACTGCATAACACTGCTTCCCATTGTCAGCAGGAATCTTCGTAAGCTTTAAGTCTCTAATATCTCTTGACACAGTCGCCTGCGTCACTTTAAAGCCTTCCTCATTCAGATGATCTGCGAGCTCCTCTTGAGTCTCTATCTGATATTTATTGATCAATTCTATTATCTTTGCGTGTCTGTTTACTTTCATGATTTTAATTTCCTTTCATTTTTCTACGCAATATTTCCAGAAAGCTGACTTTATTTAATCGGATAAGCTCTGTTGTCGTACCGGATCTGCGAATCGCAATCCTCTCTCCTGTGTTCATTGTAAGCATCTGTTCTCCATCAAAGGATACCAATACTTCCTCTTTTGTTCCATTTCTGCCTTCCCCAATTTCTATTTCAACTTCATCCTCACCGGATAAAACTACACTGCTTGTGTTAAGTGCATGCGAGCAGATCGGTGTCACTAAAAGGAGCGACGCCGTCGGTTCTACGATTGGTCCGCCTGCGGACAGATTGTATGCGGTAGAGCCGGTTGGAGTAGAAATAATAATTCCATCTGCTTCGTAGCAATTTAACAATTCTCCATTGACCCATATACGAAAATGGATAATGCGAATGCCACCTTTTCTTGATATGACAATATCATTCAATGCTACATCATTTAATGTATCGTTAAAATCTGCTTCCAGCATCATTCGATGTTCCAGTGTATATTCTTCTCTCAATAACTTATTGATGGATTCGTCGATATCTTTCAATTCGACTTCTGTAAGATATCCAAGTGTTCCCATATTCACCCCAAGCATAGGAATACTTCGATCATGCAGGATTCTTGCCACTTCTATAAAACTGCCGTCACCGCCAATCACGATCACACAGTCGATATCCGCCGGGATACTGTCTTCTATGATCTTTTTATCTGCATCTTTCTGGCAAAGTGTGCATACCTTCCCGTAACCTTCAATGATCTCTTTAATGTGCCTTGTTACGGACTGATCTTTATCTTTTCCATCATTTGTAACAATTAATATATGTTCCATACCTTTTCCCCGTACTATTTGGTCAGGGATTCAAATGCGCGTTTTGTTGTTGCTTCAATATCGACGTTCTTTGAAATCTCTGCCTGTCCTTCGCTTTTTTTCAGATGTACAAGATACTCTATATTTCCTTCCGGTCCTCTGATTGGCGAAAAATCCAGTTCCAGTACATCAAATCCGATGGAAACAGCATAATTCGTTACCATCTCAATTACTTCTACATGTGTGCTTCTTTCTCTTACAACGCCTTTTTTACCGACTTTCTCTCTTCCGGCTTCAAATTGAGGCTTGATAAGAGCGACGATCTCACCGTCAGCGGTCAAATATTGATAGATAGGAAGCAATACTTTTGTAAGCGAGATAAAAGAGACATCAATGGAGGAAAACTGTACCGGTTCTCCTATATCCTCCGGTGTCACATAACGGATATTTGTCTTTTCCATACAGACAACTCTCTCATCCTGTCTTAGCTTCCAATCTAACTGTCCACGTCCGACGTCAATGGCAAATACTTTGACCGCACCATTCTGCAGCATACAGTCTGTAAATCCGCCGGTAGAAGATCCAACGTCTATACATGTCTTTCCTTCTACATTTACATCAAAATTTTTCAATGCTTTTTCAAGCTTCAATCCGCCACGGCTTACATATGGCAATGTATGCCCACGCACCTCTATCTTGCTCTCCTCTTTAAAAAGAGTGCCCGGCTTATCTTCTTTCTGATCATCTACATATACATTTCCAGACATGATGATCGCTTTTGCTTTTTCTCTGGATGAAGCCAGATTACGCTTTACAAGCAAAACATCCAATCGTTCTTTCATCTTCTATATCTCCTTATATACTTTCAGGATTTTTTCAGTAACGGACTGCGCATCAATTCCTGTTTCTGCGCGCAATACATCCACACTTCCATGCTCCACATAATTATCCGGAAGTGCGATCGGTAAAATATGACAGTTTAAATTTCTTCGCTCACAGCATTCGAGAACATGCATACCATAACCGCCACTTTTTACATTTTCTTCCAGCACAGCGATCAGCTTATGTGTTCTGGACAGCTCTGCAATACGCTCTTCGTCAACCGGCTTTGCAAATCGTCCGTTTACTAATGTGCAGTTATATCCTGCTTCTTTTAAGTTTTCGCGCACCTTCAAAGCTTCCTCAAACATATGTCCCATGCTGATCAGCGCAATGTCTTTCTCTTCGTAGATCATCTCACTCTTTCCATATACGATCGGCTCGCGAAATTCTTCACACAGATCACAGGCTGCTCCTCTTGGATAGCGGATGGCGATCGGTCCTTCAAAACGAAGGGCAAAACGGAGCATATCTGCAAGCTCCCACTTATGTTTTGGTGACATGACTGTCATATTCGGTATACTGCTTAAAAATGACAGATCAAAAATTCCCTGATGCGTTTCGCCGTCACTTCCGACAAGCCCTGCTCGATCTACTGCTAATATAACCGGAAGATTCTGCAGTGCTACATCATGGATGATCTGGTCATAGGCTCTTTGTAAAAACGAAGAATAAACTGCCACGACCGGACGCATTCCGCCTGCCGCAAGTCCTGCCGCAAATGTCACTGCATGCTCTTCTGCGATTCCAACATCAAAAAAACGTTCCGGAAACATACTGTGAAAACGGGAAAGTCCGGTTCCGTCCTCCATCGCTGCAGTGATCGCTGTTATGTTTGGATTTTCCTGTGCTTCTGCACACATCACCTTGCCAAACACATCGGTATATGTATCCTTTTTCTTTTTTGCCGAAACTTCACCGGTCTCAATATCAAATGGGCTAATTCCATGGAATTTTCCCGGATGCTCTTCTGCCGGAGCATATCCTTTTCCTTTTTTTGTCAGGACATGGATAAGAACCGGTCCGTTGATCTTCCTTGCTTCTCTGAACACACGACAAAGCGCTGCAATGTCATGTCCCTTCACTGGCCCCAGATAAGTGATGCCCATGTCCTCAAAAAACATTCCCGGAACAATAAGCTGCTTAATGCTGCTCTTCGTTCTTCGCAGCTGCTCGATCAGCGAATCACCGACTTTCGGTATCTTCTCCAATGTCGTCGTAACACCTTTTTTAAATCCGTTATACAGATCTCCTGTACGTATTTTAGCCAGGTATTTTGAAAGGCCTCCTACATTTTCAGAAATCGACATATGGTTATCGTTGAGAACAACAATAAAATTCGTATTAAGCTGTGATGCATTATTCAACGCTTCAAAAGCCATTCCGCCTGTCAACGATCCATCACCGATGACCGAAATCACACTGTAATCTTCTCCCTGCAGATCTCGGGCCTTCACATATCCTAATCCTGCGGAAATCGATGTAGAACTGTGTCCGGTGGCGAATGCATCGCAGTCACTTTCTTTTCGCTTTGGGAAGCCGCTCATCCCGCCATATTCGCGAAGACTTTCAAATCCTTCTTTTCTCCCGGACAGAATTTTATGTGTGTAAGACTGATGTCCTACGTCCCATATCATCTTATCCTTTGGAAGATCAAACACAAGATGCATAGCCATCGTAAGCTCCACCACGCCAAGGTTTGAAGCTAGATGCCCTCCTGTTTTACTGACCGTCTCTATGAGAAATTCCCGGATTTCCTGGGCAAGTACCGGTAATTCTTCTTTATCTAAATTTTTAATATCGTTTGCATGTTGAATTCGTTCTAACATTCTGAACGTCCTCTCTTACTTTTCTCTGTGGATTAAACTTAAGATTAAATCTTCCAGATAAGCATTCGTACCCGGAAGCTTGTGTAAACATTCAATTGCTTCTTTTGACATTTCTTCTACTATCTTTGATGCCTTCTCTATTCCAAACAGAGTTACATATGTCGTCTTATTATTCTTCTCATCGCTGTGGATCGGCTTGCCGAGCACTTCCTCTGTACTCGACACATCAAGGATGTCATCCTGGATTTGGAACGCAATTCCGATATTGGATGCCACCTTTTCAACAGTCTCAACCTCTTCCTTTGTTGCGCCGGCAAGAATCGCGCCGACCATCATGGATGCCTCAATAAGGGCAGATGTCTTCCACTCATAGATCGTGTCTAACACATCTTTTTCTACTGCTTTTCCTGTCTCTTTTACATCGACAACCTGTCCGCCGATCATTCCATATATTCCGGATTTGTGCCCCAGTACTTTGAGTGCATTGCCAATCTTAAGGCTCTCCTCCGGACAAAGCTCAAATGCACGAAATGCGGTCTCAAATGCGAAATTCAAAAGCGCATCCCCGGCAAGGATACCCATATCTTCTCCATATACTACATGAGTCGTCTTTCTTCCTCTGCGATATTCATCATTATCCATCGCCGGAAGATCGTCATGGACAAGGGAATAGGTATGGATCATCTCTATAGCCGCCATAAACGGTTCGATCACTTTACCAGTCCCGCCAAACAGGCTGTACACTTCACGCATCATCATCGGGCGAAGTCTTTTTCCGCCTGCCATAAGGCTATATTCCATCGCTTCCATAATAATCTTCTGATAACCTTCCTGTGCCGGCAAATACTCCCGCAGCAGTGTTTCAATACTTTTCACCTTATCTTCCAGCATTTTCGAAAAATTATTGTTCAAACTCATGGGTTTCTCCTTCGCTATCCAGTACGAGTATTTTTTTCTCTACTTTATCAATCTTTTCGTTACATTTTTTCAATGTATCCATTCCTTTGTGATACAACGAAAAAGACTCCTCCAATGAGACGTCTCCTTGTTCCATCTTAGAGATTACATCTTCCAACTGTGAAAATAACGCTTCCAGATTCTGTTCTTTCTCAGTCATATCTCTTCTCCTTTGTCTCTTCTACGCGGGCATGAATCGTACCATCCGTCACATATATTGTAAGCATATCTTCTTTCTTTACATGAGTGATGCTTTTTACCGCCTTTTTTTCTTTTCCTTCCACATAAGAAAAGCCCTGACTGAGCTTTTCCAATGGAGAGAGCTTCTTCATCTTCTCGAGATCGATCGTAAAGCGCATCTTATTCTTCTGCAAAATGTTCTGCATACAGAGTCGCAGCTTCTCTTCATAGTCTACAACACGCTGGCGGTAATCACGTATCTGATTTTCCGGATGAAGATAGGAAAGCTTCGTCTGATATTCACGGATTTTCAGTCTCTGCATACGGATCTGCTGTTCCATAAGCCGGTTTGCTTTATTATAGAACTCACGCAGCGTCTGTTCCACAAGACGATAATCGTATACTGCCAGCTCTGCCCCTGCAGAAGGCGTTGGCGCCCGAAGATCTGCCACATAATCAGCAATCGTAATATCAGTCTCATGTCCTACTGCAGAAATGATCGGTGTCTCACAATCAAAAATCGCCCTGGCAACAATCTCTTCATTGAATGCCCAGAGGTCTTCAATGGATCCACCTCCACGACCGACGATCATTACATCTACACCATAGCTGTCGAGAGCACGGATTCCTTCCACAATACTTTCTGCAGCTCCTGCTCCTTGTACAAGCGCCGGATATAAAACAAGCTGTACAAAAGGATTTCGTCTTGAAGAAATATTAATAATATCACGGATCGCAGCTCCTGTCGGTGCGGTAACAATTCCAACCTTTTTTACAAATACAGGAATCGGTTTCTTGTATTCTGCCGCGAACATACCCATCTCACCTAAGTCTGCCTTTAACGCCTGAAATTTTTCATAGAGAACCCCTTCTCCATCAAGTCTGATCTCTTTCGCATACAGCTGGTAAGAACCGCTTCGTTCGTATACATTCAAACCGCCAAAGACGATCACCTGCTGACCTTCCCTCATACGAAAAGCGAGCCCGCCTCGCTGCCCGGCAAACATAACGCAGGCAATCGTTCCGGACTCGTCCTTTAACGAAAAATATATATGTCCTGATGTATGGTACTTACAATTTGATACCTCACCCTTCACATAGATACGGCTGAGCATATAATCCTGCGTAAACATGTTCTTAATGTATGCATTTACCTGTTTGACCGTATATACGTTCTGTGTCATGTCTCACCTCATTATGCCTTTGCAAGTTTTGCGAGCACACCATTAATAAATGATGGTCCCTCATCACTGCTGTACTTCTTGGCGAGCTCTACCGCCTGATCGATGGCAACACCAACCGGTACATCATCGTCCCAACGCATCTCATATACTGCAACTCGCAAAATACAAAGATCTACTTTGTTCATACGTGTTGTCTTCCATCCCTTCGTATGCGTATTGATCATATCGTCGATCTCTTCCTGTTTCTCTACGATATGCTCTGCTTTTGTGCGGATATATTCCATATCCTCTTCCTTCACATCTTCAAGCTGATCAAAGTAAAGCTGGATCTGCTCCGGAATCTCTTCTTCTTTTGTAAAATCCAGTCCAAAAACCATACGGAAAATGTGTTCTCTCAATTCTGATCTTCTCACTTATTCTTCCTCCGGTACCTTCACGCCAGCGACGCGGATATTCACATCTGCAACTTCAAGTCCAGTCATGTTCTCAATAGAAGATTTCACCTTCTCCTGCACCTTGACTGTAACATCCTTGATTCCATATCCATAGAGCAGATTCAATGCCAGAGATACTGTAACAATACCATCTAACACATCTACTTTAACACCCTTGGAAAGTGACTTCATTCCAAGCTTGCTGATCAGTTCTCTTGTTGCATTACCAGCCATAGAAGCAACACCTTCTACTTCCATTGCTGCAAGTCCTGCAATGATTGCTACGACCTCATCTGCAATCTTAACTTCTCCGATGTTTGCATCATTTTTTATTGTATAAGCACTTCTTTCTTCTTTTCCCATTTCACAAAACCTCCTGTCTGGTTTATTCGTTCTTTTTATTATAGCAAATTTCTATTCGTTTGCAAATAGCCCGCACAAAAAACTTCCGTCCTTCCGCAGCCAATTCTTATGATCTTCCAAATTCCTCCAGGATGAGTCCATCGTTTCTTTCCTGTGTCATACGCACACTCCATTCGTTTACAAAAAGGAGAAGCGGTCTTCCCTTCAAGTCTTTGATCTTCTTCATATCGGATGTACCGGAAAGCTTATCCATATCCACTTCTTCGTTAGCGATCCAGCGAATGTACTCATATGGAAGAGAATCCATACGGATCTCAACATTGTACTCATTTTCCAGACGATATTTTAAAACATCAAACTGAAGCACGCCAACTACACCGACAATAATCTCTTCCATACCGGTGTTATATTCCTGGAAAATCTGGATCGCACCTTCCTGGGCAATCTGATTGATTCCTTTAATAAATTGTTTACGTTTCATTGTATCTACCTGGCGCACTCTTGCAAAATGCTCCGGCGCAAAGGTCGGAATTCCTTCGTATGCGTAGCGCTTTGCAGAAGTTGTAAGTGTATCTCCGATAGAGAAAATACCCGGATCAAATACACCGATAATATCTCCGCCATAAGCTTCGCTGACCATATGTCTTTCGCTTGCCATCATCTGCTGTGGCTGTGAAAGTCTTACCTTCTTTCCACCCTGGATATGGAATACATCCATTCCTGCCTCGAATTTACCAGAGCAGATACGCATGAACGCGATACGGTCTCTGTGCGCCTTGTTCATGTTCGCCTGGATTTTAAATACGAAAGCTGAAAAGTCTTCTTCTTTCATCGGATCAATGATACCGTCGTCTGATTTTCTCGGCAATGGAGAGCTTGTCATTGCGAGGAAATGCTGAAGGAATGTCTCTACACCAAAGTTTGTAAGTGCCGATCCAAAAAATACCGGCGAAAGCTCTCCTTTGCTTACAAGCTCCTGATCAAACTCTGCACCTGCACCGTCCTGTAATTCGATTTCTTCTTCCAGCTGATTTTTCTGATCTTCTGTAATAAGACTGTCAATCTCCGGATCATTAATATCGATTTTTCTTACTTCTCCCTGTGTCGTTCCCTTCTGGGTATCTGAGAAGAGTTCTACTTTCTTTGTATTTCTATCATATACACCGCGGAATTCTTTTCCGGACCCGATCGGCCAGTTTACCGGACAGGTTGCGATTCCAAGTTCGTTCTCAATATCATCTAACAGTTCAAACGTATCCATCGCTTCTCTGTCCATTTTATTGATAAATGTGAAAATCGGAATGTGGCGCATTGTACATACTTTAAAAAGTTTTCTTGTCTGCGCCTCTACACCTTTGGATGCATCGATGACCATAACTGCAGAGTCCGCAGCCATCAATGTACGGTATGTATCTTCTGAGAAATCCTGATGTCCCGGTGTATCCAGAATATTAATACAAAATCCATCATAATTAAACTGCAATACAGAAGAAGTTACGGAAATACCTCTCTCCTTCTCAATTTCCATCCAGTCGGACACTGCATGCTTTGCAGTTGCCTTTCCCTTTACACTACCCGCCTGATTGATCGCTCCTCCGTAAAGCAGGAACTTCTCTGTTAAAGTAGTCTTACCTGCATCGGGATGGGAAATAATGGCAAATGTTCTTCTTTTTTTAATTTCATTTTTTATTTCATTCGTTATCTCTGACATGTATTCAAACTCCTATGTTTTTAAAAGAATTTTATTTATAGACACTGCTAATCAGTATAACATAACCTCTATCATTCCACAAATAAAAAATCCCGCACAGTGCGGGATTTTTCTTAATTCTTATTTATAGCGATGTAATCGATCTATTCAGCAACATCTTTCATGCTAAATGAGAATCTTCCCATCTTATCTTTTCCAAGGCAAACAACTTTTACTTTGTCACCAAGTGTAAGCACATCTTCTACATGGTTGATGCGTTCTTTGGAAATTTTGGAAATGTGTACCATACCTTCTTTACCTGGTGCAAACTCTACGAATGCTCCAAATTCTTTGATGCTGATAACATGTCCTTCCAGAACCTGTCCTGCCTCGTAATCTGTTACGATGATATGGATGAGCTTCTGTGCTTCTTCCATCTTTTCTGCATCTGTTCCACAGATAGAAACAGCTCCATCATCTGTTATATCAATCTTCACACCTGTCTGTTCGATGATCGCATTGATCGTCTTACCTCTCTGTCCGACAACGTCACCAATCTTCTGTGGGTCGATCTGCATCTGAACGATCTTCGGTGCATAAGCTCCAACTTCTGCTCTTGGCTCAGCGATTGCTTTACTCATAACTTCATCCATGATGTACAGTCTTGCTTTTCTTGTATTGGCAATTGCCTCTTCAATAATCGGTCTTGTAAGTCCATGGATCTTAATATCCATCTGGATCGCTGTGATACCTTTGTGTGTACCTGCTACCTTAAAGTCCATGTCTCCGAAGAAATCTTCCAGTCCCTGGATATCTGTAAGTACAAGGTAATCATCGTCTGTATCTCCTGTTACAAGTCCACAGGAAATTCCTGCAACCGCATCTTTGATCGGTACACCAGCAGCCATAAGAGACATAGAAGATGCACAGATACTTGCCTGAGAAGTAGAACCGTTGGATTCAAATGTCTCAGATACTGTACGGATCGCATATGGGAATTCAGCCTCACTTGGAAGTACCGGAACAAGTGCACGCTCAGCCAGTGCTCCATGTCCGATCTCACGACGTCCCGGTCCTCTGGAAGGTCTTGTCTCTCCAACAGAGTATGACGGAAAGTTGTAATGATGCATGTAACGTTTTGCAGTCTCTGCTTCATCCAGTCCATCCAGTCTCTGTGCCTCTGAAAGAGGTGCCAGTGTTGCAATGTTGCAGATCTGTGTCTGTCCACGAGTAAACATAGCAGAACCATGCACTCTAGGGATGAGATCTACTTCTGCAGCCAATGGACGGATCTCATCGATTGCTCTTCCATCCGGACGTTTGTGATCTTTTAAGATCATCTTACGTACCGTCTTCTTCTGATACTGATAAATCGCATCTCCTAATACTGCAAGCCACTCTTCATTATCAGCGAATGCTTCCTCTAATTTTTCTGTGATCTGGCGGATATTTTCTTCTCTTACCTGTTTCTCATCTGTGAAAACAGCCTCTTCCATTGTTTCCTGTGGAACAATTTCTTTAATTGCTGCAAATAAATCTTCCGGAATAGCAAAGCTTTCGTATGCATGCTTTTCTTTTCCACACTCTGCAACGATCGTATCGATAAATGCGATTACTTCCTGGTTCAGTTCATGTGCTGCAAAAATTGCATCGATCATTGTCTGCTCCGGTACTTCATTTGCTCCGGCCTCGATCATGATCACTTTTTCTTTTGTAGATGCAACTGTAAGCGCCATATCAGAAACTTCCTTCTGCGCTGCTGTCGGGTTGAATACAAATTCTCCATCTACAAGCCCAACCTGTGTTGTAGAGATTGGTCCGTCAAATGGAATATCAGAAATGCTTGTAGCAATTCCTGCACCGATCATAGCTGTAAGCTCCGGAGAGCAATCCTGCTCTACAGATAATACAAGATTTTCCAATGTTACATCGTTACGATAATCCTTCGGGAACAGAGGTCTCATCGGACGGTCGATTACACGACATGTAAGGATCGCATTCTCAGATGCCTTTCCTTCTCTCTTGTTGAATCCTCCCGGAATCTTACCTACAGAATACATTCTTTCATTATATTCTACACTTAATGGGAAGAAATCGATTCCCTCTCTCGGCTTCTCAGAAGCTGTTGCTGTACAAAGTACAGTAGTATCACCATAGTGCATTAATACAGCACCGTTTGCCTGCTTCGCTACTCTTCCAACATCAACACGAAGAGTTCTGCCGGCTAATTCCATCTCAAACTTCTTATACATAGCGTTCTCCTTCTATTATTCATTCATAGTCCAGCGAACAAGGGACTCCGAAACTACTGAAAAACATATTCTTCTTTTTCTAAACAATATACTTTTCAGTGGTCTCGGGATAGTTCTCCTCATTCGCAATCTAATATAGTATAGCATACCTTACATAAATAAACCACACCATTTTTATGAAAAAAAGAACCGATTGTAATAAAACAATCGGTTCTCTCAAAATCATTATTATTTTCTAAGACCAAGTCTCTCGATCAGAGCACGATATCTGTTGATATCTGTTTTCTTAAGGTATGCAAGAAGTCCTCTTCTCTGTCCAACCATCTTAAGAAGTCCTCTTCTTGAGTGGTGATCCTTCGGGTTAGCTTTGAAGTGATCTGTAAGATCGTTGATTCTTGCCGTCAGGATAGCTACCTGTACTTCCGGTGAACCTGTATCTCCTGCTGTTCTTCCAAAGTCTTTAATGATCTGTTCTTTCTGCTCTTTTGTAATCATTTTGATTTCCTCCTCAATTTCTCTATAATATCACCTGGTATTAAGTAACGGTTGGAGTTTCCAGTTACCGAACACCGGCTCACAGTTATTGAGTATAACATAAGATGTTTTCTCTGTAAAGAAGTTTTTATTCCTCCTCTTCCTCTATAACGTACTCATTCGGAGCCATGATCGCAAATGCAATATTTGTACCATGGTCAGCCACACGTTCTAGTCCGGAAACTGCATCTGTAAAGATCATGCCGGCCTCCGGTGTACATTTATTTTTCGTCAGTCGTTTAATATGTGCTCTGTGAAGCTTCTTCTCCTGTTTATCAATAGCGTCTTCCAGTTCAAGGATCTCCCGCATATGCTTCTGATTTCCATTTGTAAACATATCGATCGCATACTCAAGCAGCTTTTCAACTGATGCCATCATATCTTTCATCTGACGGATTGCTTTCTCGCTCAATTCGATATTGGATTCGATTCTTTCTTTTGCTGCATCTGCAAGGTTTTCCGCATGGTCACCGATACGCTCGATATCGTTTACAACATGGAACAATCCTGCAAGTTTGTCAGAATCTGCTGTCGGGAGCTCAAGTTCATTTACCTTTACAAGGTAATCTGTAATCTTATTGTTCATAAAGTCAATGTATTTTTCTGTCTTATAAACCTTTTCAATCGAATCCCCGTCCATCTCACAGAGTGCATGCATGGAAAGAGTCAGGTTGTTCATCGCAACCTTTCCCATATGCTCGATCTCGTGGATCGCATCCATAAGTGCGGTTGTTGGAGACATCATAGACTGTTTGATATAAGTAAGCTCATATCCGTCCTCTTCGGTCTTATCTTCACCAGGAACAACCTTGTAAGTAAGCTTTACGATTCCGCCCATGAATGGGAACAGCATTGCAACTTCAATGATCTTCATCAAAGAATGTGTGTTGGCAACTGCACGCGCCACATTTCCGCCAGACATACTAAGCAGCATGCCTGTGATCGGTTTTGAGAAAATCAAGATCACAACGAACATGATCGCAGAACCAATTACATTAAAAAGGAAATGGATCATCGCCGCTCTCTTCGCATCCTTCTTACCATTTAAACTTGCAAGAAGTGCAGATACACAAGATCCAATATTACATCCAAGGATC
>JAUNTC010000049.1:0-8759 GCA_030538915.1 Lachnospiraceae bacterium
TTTTCTAGCTTTTCCTCTGACAGATACTGCCTCACCCTGTTTCGTTGTCTGTTTTCGGTGTATCTGCTGTGGCAGATACTGGCGCCGGCGATTTCGTTGTCTGTTTTTCTAGCTTTTCCTCTGACAGATACTGCCTCAGCTTGTTTCGTTGTCTGTTTTTCTAGCTTTTCCTCTGACAGATACTGCCTCACCCTGTTTCGTTGTCTGTTTTTATAAATCAAAACATGTCACTAAATCAAATACTCTTTTACCATTTTTTCTACAACTCTCATATCCAACACATCGTGTGTTGTTTCGTACGTAATAATAAGATTTTCTCCTGGATATATACCATTTCTTATATACGTGTTTATTTTTTTAACTGCATTTCTTGCATAAACAGGATCATCCATTCGCCCATCATGCTCCCAATATATCTCTTTCCTTGTTTTAGGAGACAAAAATGTAAAATCAGGATATACTGTCCCATAGCCTTTTAAATGAAGAGGCTTTTCATACTTGTAAGGAATTCCGATATGATAGAAATAATCTGCCAGTATCTTTTCTGATTTTGATCGAACTCTTTCACCTTTTTCAGTTATAATAACCGCTGTGTCCTCCGCAAATGCTTTTCCTGTGTATTCTTCCTCTTCCCACTGTGCCAGGGCTTGTTCCCATGTGAGGCTGACTGGATGAACTAATTTTTTTCTGTCTTTGTGCAATGCGTTATACAACTCTTCAATTTCATTGTTCGCATAATCTTTTGCAATTTTGTTTATTTGGTTTGATCTTTGTTTCGCCTTTTTTAACACAGAAAGATTATATGATTTTTGAGCCAACGCACATGCTAGATCTATATTTTTTTCTAAAATATACTTTCCATCTTGGTCATCTACACAATGGTAATATCGACATTTCTTTCGATTATTCGATAATCTTAAATGTCCTGGTGGCGCTGTCCGCAACTCTTCTTCTACCTTACGAATAATGTTATTTAAATATGCTTGCTCTTCCAGCAATAGTGTCTGTAAATCTTTCATAGTCTTCCTTTCTTTTATTAATAAAGATGATTTGATATCTTTTTTTCAGTTTTGAGTTTCTGAGATAATTACGCAGCTTGTTTCAATGTCTGCTTTCCAAACTTTTCCTCAAGCAGACACTGTCACAGCTTGTTTCGTTGTCTGCTTTCCAAGCTTTTCCTCTGACAGACACTTCCTCAGCAAAGTTTGGTGACTGCCTGGGAGAAAATCAGGCATAAGAGATACATCTTCCTCCGTAAGTGCCCAACTTGCTTTCATTCCTTTAGCTTGTTGATGACTGCCCGGGCAGATTTCTGACTTGCCAGTCACCTTCTCCGCCAGGTCTTGATGACTGCCAGGGCAATATCAGGTCTCTGAGGTACACCCTCCCTGCCTGAGGCAAAACAGGCCTCTGAGATACACCCTTCCCGCCGGGATTCTGTGATTTCTTTTTAGATTTTTAAGTTTCTGGGATTTCTTTGATCTGATTCCTTTGAACGGAATCAATTTGACGTTGTCAGATTTGGTATTTGACATTTGACTATTTAAGATTTATTGAGTGACTCCTATCATACTGGATTTATTTCCAAAATGCAAGCCTTTTTTCCGGGTTTTTGTACAAAAGGAAAGCTCCCCGGTGCATGATTAAAAGGACTCTGCAATATGCCATGAACTCCCCGATTCCATTGACTTTTACATGCTTGTATGTTACCCTAAGACTTAATTTCATCTTAGTCTAGAAGTCTCGCGACTGCTCGACTTGAATGACTTTATCGTTTAAAAAGGAGATTTTTTTATGAACACAAACAGATCGAACACACTTCGCATGGTCATGCTTGCTATGATGGTGGCCATTGGTGTTGTCATTTCACCTATTTTACGAATTGAAGGAATGTGCCCGACCGCACACCTTATCAACATTGTTTGCTCGGTACTTCTTGGACCGTGGTATTCACTTCTGTGTGCTACATTGATCGGAATCATCCGCATGATGTTCATGGGAATTCCGCCACTTGCACTGACCGGAGCGGTGTTCGGTGCATTTTTCTCAGGCGTTTTCTATCGCGCCTCCCATGGGAAAATCATTTGCGCAGTGATCGGCGAAATATTCGGAACCGGCATTATCGGCTCTCTTGTTTCCTATCCTGTAATGGCATTCCTTATGGGACGAAGCGGATTAAATGCATTTTTCTACACACCGATGTTTCTTGCAGCAACCTGCATGGGCGGAACAATCGCTTATTTCTTTTTGAAAGCATTGAGCCACGCAGGCGTGCTTGCCAAATTTCAGCAAAGTCTTGGAGCGAAAATTTATGACCACAGATCAGAAAAACCTCAGAAAAATAACTAGAGAGCAGAAGCCTCTCATCCACTGCATCACGAATCCGATTTCGATTCATGATTGTGCAAATATCATTCTAGCCACAGGTGGGCGTCCGATCATGGCGGAGCATCCTGCTGAAGTGGCTGAAATCACAGAGCAGGCGCAGGCTCTTGCGTTGAATCTTGGAAATATTACTGACGCGCGCATGGAAGCCATGCCTAGATCATTAGAAGTTGCCGCTCGCCTCTCCCTTCCGGTTATGCTGGATCTTGTTGGGACGGCATGCAGCGAACTGCGATATACATTTGCGAAGAAATTGATGGATCTTCACATGCCTTCTCTTCTTAAAGGAAATATGTCCGAGCTTCTTGCCATGTCCGGCCAGAGTGCTCATGCGATTGGTATTGATGCGGGGAAAGAAGATGCTCTTACAGACGCCAATCGTGCACATTTGCAGGAGCTTTTCCAGGAACAGGCGGCAAAATGGAACACCACTATTCTGATTACCGGCAAGGAGGATATGGTTGTTTCTGCTAAGCAATGTAATTTCATCAACCGTGGCACTCCAGCCATGTCTGAAATCACAGGAACCGGCTGTATGCTTGGCATGATCTGTGCTACTTATCTTGCTGTCGCCGATCCTTTCACCGCTGCTTACACAGCTGCAACAGAGTTTGGCATTGCTGGCGAAAAGGCCGAAAAAATAAGCTCTGGTCCGGGCAGTTTCCAGACAGAGCTTTTCGATCAATTTTACATAAATTAAGACAACGGAAAAGCACCCTCTCACAGATGCCGGGGAGGACATCCGGGGAAGGTGCTATTGTCAATCACATTCTGGTTGTATTATAGCATTTTCAAACAATTTGATAAAATCATTAATTTTTATATATTTGTTGATTTATAGACATTTTCTATAAACCTCTTTTTCACCTCTTAACGCTCGCTCAGTTCTCTTGGAGTGTAAAGATGACGCGGAATTCCATCTACCATTACCGGAGAAACATCTCCCTGGATCAGTGGTCTTACATAAGAAATGAATTCTGATGTCACATAAGTTCCGTCTTCATTCACCCATTCTCTTGGAACTAATTTCTCATCATTTGCAATCTTATGCACATCCTTCACCTCTGTTCCGCACTGATACGGGTCATCGGACAGACGCTGAAGTACAACCATTTTCCCTGAATCGCCCTCATCTGCGGCCTTCACAGCTGCTCCACCTACCTGGTATGCTTCCAGGATATCTACACGTGATGAACAATGAGAAGCTGATCTCTGTAATGTGCTCAGCTCGATCGCACGAGTCTTGCATCCAATCTCTCCTGCGATGTAGCTTGCCAGATAAGATGCAGTTCCGGATAACTGTTTGTGTCCAAATGCATCTACAAAATCTACGCTATTTCCAAGCTCGCATACATATTTTCCTTCTGCTGTGCGGATTCCTTCTGAAACAGCGATCACAACGGATGGTTTCTTCTCCAGGAGCGCTTTCACACGATTTCCAAAGTCCTCAATGTCAAATGCAAGCTCCGGCAAATAAATCATATCCGGTCCTTCGCAATCTTCACCTGCCGCCAGTGCAGATGCACCTGTGAGCCATCCGGCATTTCTTCCCATAACCTCTACGATGGAAACAAGACCTTTGCTGTATTCCAGGCAGAAACTGTCGCGGATGATCTCTTTCATAGATGTTCCGATATATTTTGCTGCACTTCCAAATCCCGGTGTGTGGTCTGTCAGGGCAAGGTCATTGTCAATTGTTTTCGGGCATCCGATAAAACGTGTCGGGTGTCCTGTGATGATTGCATAGTCAGATAATTTCTTAATCGTATCCATGGAATCATTTCCGCCAATGTAAATAAATGCCTCAATCTCTAATTTATCAAGAATTGCAAATATTTTCTCATAAATTTCTTTATCTTCATGGATCGCCGGCAATTTGTATCTGCATGATCCAAGAAATGCAGCCGGTGTTCTCTTCAGAAGTTCTGCATCAAGTTCCGTCTTAATATGATCAGAAAGATCAATATATTTTTCTTTCAAAAGCCCCTGGATTCCATGGAGCATTCCGTACACCTTTTTCGCTCCACGGTCTTTTGCTGTGCGGTAAACACCTGCCAGACTTGAGTTGATCGCTGCTGTCGGTCCACCCGACTGTCCTACTATTACATTTCCCTTCATAATTGCTATTTCTCCTTTCCTTCAGGAAGATGAGTCTGTGCGTATGCATATCCTCGCATGCATCCATTCCCCGTTACATCAAGCACTTCGTCACCTTCAGCTTCTACAATCAGATTACAGTGATTTTTACAGATTTCACAATTTATGTTAAATGTCTCTGCGTTCTCGTTCATGTTATTTCCCCCATTTTGTCAAATGCTGATAGGAATATTATATCACAGCGCAAGGATGTTACACAATGAAAAATAGAGTCATCGAGGTTATAAATATACGATGGCAAATGTTGCATTTCACTGTTTCTGATAGTATCATTAACAATGGTAAAACTATCAAAGGAGCATCAACAAAATGAAATTAAAAACAAAACAACTTACTGTGACTTCGATCTTACTTGCTATTTGTATCGTAAGTCAGTTATTCAAAAATCTGAATGTATTTATCACCGGACCGATCATCAATGCAGCTTTGACCCTCGCTACTGTTTATGCCGGTCTGGCTTGTGGCGTGATCTTAAGTGTCATTACACCGGTCACTTCCTTTATCATCACTGGAAGTCCGGTGATGGCGGCTATTCCGGCAATGTTTCCGTGCATCATGATTGGAAATATTGTTCTTGTCGTTGCTGTTGCTTTACTCCGTGATAAATTCGGCAAAAAAGCAGGGCTTCCGGTTTCTATCGTGATCGGTTCCGTAGTGAAGGCTTTGTTTATGGGCATCGTCATTGCTCTTATCATCCTTCCTACAATGCTGCCGCCTAAGATGCTGCCAATGCTGAAAGTTCTGCAGCTACAGTTTTCTGTTACACAGTTGATCACTGCGCTGATTGGTGGGGTATATGCCATCATTATCTGCGCAAGTCTGCATAAAGATCTGCTGAACCAATAGGCGAATGGGATTGAAACCCCGGAGATGTATATTGCAAGCCAATATACATCTCCGGGGTTTTTGATTAGTAGCGATAGTCTGGCAAGATTTCTTTGCACCGAGGGCAGTCGCTGGATTCGCCCGGGAGCGTCATCGGATTCCCGGGAATCCTCCAACTTGCTAAAAAAAATGTAAGCAAGTTCAGTGCTTACGGAGGAGGATATATCTCTAAGGCCTGGTTGCGGCCGGGGGAGTCACAACCATGGTGCACCAGCATCTGTCATGGAAGAAACAGGGAAAACAGACAACGATACCGCCCGCGACAGTATCTGTCACAGCAAATACACCGAAAACAGACAACAAAATCGCCGGCGACAGTATCTGTCACAGCAGACACACCGAAAACAGACAACGAAACAGGCTGTGACAGTATCTGCCAGAGGAAAAGCTAGAAAAACAGACAACGATACCACCCGCTTCAGTATCTGTCACAGCAGATACAGCAAAAACAGACAACAAAACCGCCTGTGACAGTATCTGGGATTGAAGAAAGCCATAAAAGCAGCCACAATTCCTCCGGGTAGTCATTAAATTCCCGGGAAGCCACCTACTTGCTTTAAAAACTGAAAGCTAGCCCGGCGCTTACGGCGGAAAACTTCATCTAAACGCAAAAAAAGAGAACCAACAAATGTTGATTCTCTCTCTTCAACGTGGGCGAGAAGATTCGAACTCCCGACCTTTTGGTCCGTAGCCAAACGCTCTATCCAGCTGAGCTACGCCCACATCTTTGCTGCGATTTACTGTTGTTAGTGCCTCACAACAAAATTTATTATATTGCAAAGTGTTTGAAATGTCAACACTTTTTTTGAAACTTTTTTTATTTTCGTTATCTGCTTCTGGCATTCGCTTTTGTTATCCGCTTTTGGCATCCGCTTCTGGCATCCCCTTTTGTTATCCACACACTACCGGTAATTTCTCACTTTATTCCATAGATTTCCCTGGACATACTCATATGCCCGGTCATAAAGGAAGAATGCGACCTGTCCCATCGCCAGGACACATAGGAACATCCAGAGTGGAAGCATTTTCCCAAACAACAATCTCTGGAAGAAATAGATGCCTGGAATGTAAAGTACATTGAATGCGATATATTTTACGATCCAGAAAGCAGCCGCACGGGAGCGGATATGTTCCTGTTTTCGTATTTTGAAATAAACCCATTCGTTGAATAAAATATATAACCCCATGGCGCCGTATGATAAGAGATAAAACTTATCCGGTGTCAGAAAAAAGCCGAGAAGAAGAGCACTTATGTAAAAGGCGACTGCCATTTTTGCTCCTGTCTCCCGGTATACGATTCCGACGAAATAGGATGCCGCTGCCAATAAAAATAAAGTATTGCTCTCGATCACTTTTCCAAGATAGAGGCAGAGCATCGTTACGGCCAGCATCAATCCGCCGAAGACTAATTTTCGCGTTCTTACATGCATGAGCAAAGATCGCCTCCCATACATTCACATAAAGTATCTGCAAGCCAAAGGTCACAGCAAAAATTACCGGTTCCGCAGGAGCTGGAATTGTAACCGCCTCCGTAAGGATTAGACTGATACTGTCTTCCTGCATAGTTCAACTGGTTCATAAGCTGACGGTATTGCAAATTGTTTGGTTCCATATTTACAGCAGTCGATGCATGCTGTTGGGCAATGATGTTGTTGCCGATGCCTGCATTGGCCGCTGCGCTTAAGTAATACCACTCTGCGTCGTGATTCGTCATGCGCCCTAAGAGATTCAACGCTTCCTGATAACGGCGGTTATTAATATAATTGTAGACTGCCTGGCGCTCTACATTCGAAGAACTGCCGCTACCATAGCTGCCACTGCCATAGTTGTTACAATAGCTGCCTCCATAGCTACTGCCTCCATAGCTGCTTGTACCATAGCCGTAGTGGTAGCCGCCGCCATTTTCCCGCTCCTTCATAATGAGGTCGTAGGCTTCCTGCACTTCCTTGAATTTCTCCTCTGCGAGGTCTTTAAGCGGATTGTCTACATTAGCGTCGGGGTGATATTTTCTCGATAACTCCCGATATGCTTTCTTTATCTCGTCATCCGTTGCGCTCTGCGAAACGCCGAGCACATCATATGGATTTTTATTCATCATTTTCTTCCCTTCGTGTCTTATAGTTTCTGTTTGAGATGCTGCGCTGCTTCCTGCTCTTTGAGCTTTCGATAGCGCTTCCATACTCCATCATATAATATATTTCGCAAAATGTCTATGTCTTCGATAAGCGGAAGCCGCTCAAATGCGAGGGTACACTCTCCAAGCATCATGCGGAGCATATTTAACACCTGTTCTTCATAGTCTGCATCTTCGTAAATTGCCTTCAACGGGTTGTAATTATCTTCTTTGATGTCTTCTTTTAAATCATCGTAGGCATCCATAATGTAAATGTACTTTCCAAGGTAAAATCCCATCGGCCTCAAATATTCTTCCCAGTTGTCTTTTCCGTATATAAATATTTCTGCCATCAGGCGACCGAAACAGCCTGCCGGTTCATCGATTTTTGTCTCGCCGGTCTTTTCATACGCGCTTAAGCGTGCAAGTTCTTCTCGGATCACGCTGCTCTGCCTTGGATATTTACGAATCGCTTTTTTCACACGGCGCTTCAGCAAATGGCTTCCAACAAAGCCAAGCGCTTTTTTCTCATCTTCCCAGTCGTCTACAAGGTGATAATAGGCCAAAATCAAATTCATATCTGAGGCGTAGGCTGTAAATTCATTTTGCAAAAACAGCTGTTTTTTCATCGGATGAACTATGCACCGCCCTTTCCTTGCCACCGGCTCGGCTTCGTAGAGAGAGGTTAAGATCATTATGAGAAATGTCATGTCGTAAGTTAGTGTCACCTGTCCCAGACGTCCGTAATCTTTCTTCAACTGCTGGCAGAGGCCGCAGTAATAACCGCGATATTTATGAAATTCTTTTACTTTTAGCTCCGACTCGTGAGCCGTCACGTATCCAAACATATTTACTCTCCTTTGCATTGAACTGTATTATAACAGATTATTGGGATTGGAACTATTCTTTTACTGTGAATTTTTTGTGACGGCAATGTCGGAACCTGCGGAAGGGAGATACAATCCTCCGGCCCAATTCTCGACTGAGATATAAGGGGCAGCAACTTTTCAGCTGCTGCCCCTTTTTAGCGGACCCTGTTTTCAGATCTTCTTTTTTGATTTTTTTAAATTTACTAAATTTATCTGCGGATCTTGCGAAGTGACATTGTCATAACTGCGCCTGCTACTACGAATAATACGAACATCTCTACAACGCCGCTTTCGTCACCTGTGCGGGCTCCTGTATGTTTTTTCTTCGGTCCTGGTTTCGGTCCTGGCTT
>JAUNTC010000049.1:8769-16046 GCA_030538915.1 Lachnospiraceae bacterium
GTTGGATCTGGAGTCGGGTCTGGAGTTGGGTCTTTTTCTTTTACGTATTTGTTCGTAAATACTGGATTCTCGCTGTCGACTTCAGCTACCAGTGCACCTTCAAGATTGTCGGTAACTTTTACTGTCACTTTGTAGACATTTTCGTCGTATGTCACATTTTCCTGCTCGTCATTCACTTCTTCAATCAGATATGTGTACTCGCCGGCTTTATCAAATTTGATTGCCTTAAACTGTACGCTTCCATCTGCTTTGTTCTTCGCACGAGCCAGTTCTTCACCGTTTTCGTTTTCAAGAAGGAATGTAAACTCGCCATCTTTTAATTTCTTTCCAGTGAGTTTCTTCACTGCTCCAAGCTCTACGGAAGTATCTTTAGCTTCGTATTTGTTTGTAAATGTAACATTTCCGTCAGTTGTCGGATGGTCGCCTACTGGCTGATCAATGCGATGATCTACTTTAAGTGTACCTTCTCCGGTATCTGTCACACGTGTAAATACGTTGTAAATTGCTGTATCGTATGTCACACCATTTACGCCTTCATCTACTTCGCAGACCTTGTAAGTGTGTGTGCCAGGTTCTGTGTAAGTGATCTTGTCAAATGTGATGTTTCCATCTGCATCGTTTTTCGCTTCACTTACAACTTTGTCATTTTCAAGAAGCTGGAACTTAAATTCATCTGCCTTTAAGTCTCTTCCTTCTAATTTCTTTGTAATATGGATCTGGTCTGTCACACTTGTGCTTGTGCTTTCTACCTTATATGTGTTTGTGAAAATGAAGAGGTTGTCTGTTGCTTCTTTTCTTACTACGGAAAGATTTCCTGCTCCATCGTCCTTTAAGGTAAGTGCGAACTCTTTTGCACCGTTTGTATCATTTATTACACCCGGTACGTTTCCAGACTCTGTTACTTTGTACTGTAATGTCTTCTCACGTGCGCCATTTTCAGATTCTTCAACATCTTTCAGATCATTAATGTCGAATTTCATCGTTCCAAAGTTTACATTTCCGTTTCCATCATTTGTAACGGATGTCTTCTCTGGCATTGGTGCACCTTCTGTAATCGCTTCTAATGTAAATGTGAACTTTCCACTAATATCCGGTGGAGTCAGTCCTTCGGCTGCAGCTAATGTCTTGCTTCCGTTTAACTGTACCGGAATTGCCTCACCATTTCCGTAAGTGTTAACAAATTCGCACTTGCCTGCATTTTCCGGATAAATGGTTTTTGCTGTCAATGTTCCGTCATTGTTGTCGGTTACTTCTACAGAAATGTCGAAGCTTCCGCGTGTTGCTGTCACTCCGGCCGGAAGGCTATCTGGTTTTTCTACAAGTCGGTAATTCAATGTGTATACATCTTTGCCGTCCTTTGTCGCTTTTGTTGCGTATCCTTCTTCCATTGCTTTCTTAAGGATTATAGCATTTGTGCCTGCCGCCTTCTCGTTGTTCTTGTAGCTCAATGGATCAAAGCTGATCGTTCCATCTGCATTATTTTTCTTTGTCTGAAGAACGCTTCCCTCTTTGCCATCGCCTGGTTTTGTCTGCAGTTCGAATGTAAATTCGCCTGCTTTTAAGTTACGGCCATTTAATGTCTTTGTTGCCTTAATTTCTGCCTTTGCTCCGCCGGATACATCTGTGGATGCATCGTAACGGTTTTCGAATGGAATTACAACACCCTTTTCACCGAGTGCGCTATTTGCTTCGCTTACGGTCTTGTGGAATAATTCTTTTCCGGATTTGTCGCTCAGCACAACGTCTGCCAACAGATTTCCATCGCCGCCGTCTTTTACTTTTACCTGGAGTGTATACTCGTTCTCGTCATAAACGATTCCTTTTTTGTCACCCTTTGTCTCATCAAAAACGTATGTGTAAGTCTTTCCGATGTCTTTATGATTTAATTTAAATCCAAGTCCGTCAAATAATGTGACTGTCTCGCCGTCTGCTCCTGCCTTACCTGGGATAGTTGCTCCATTTCCTGCAGAAATGTTAAGCTTCTCTGCAGATGCTTCATCTGCGCCCTTAATTGTAAAGCTGAACTCATCTTCCTTCATATCGCGTCCGACTAATTTCTTTGTCATACGAACTGCACATACGTCATCGAAAGGAATTTCTTTTGTGCTATATTCGTTCGCAAATGTCTTATTTCCGCTTACTGCTGTGACTGCTGCAATCAGTTTTCCTGTGCCATCATCCGTTACAGTTACTGTAATCTCACGAGCAGCAGTATCATAAGTCATTCCGGCTGCCTTTGGATCTGGCACCTGCTCTTTAAGCTGATACTTGTAAACGCCGGCCTTTTCGTATTTGATTTCGCCAAATGTGATCGGTGCCTTGCCATCTACTGCATCTTTCTTTGTAACAGTTACTTCATCCTTCTCCGGCATTGGTGCTTTTTCCACACCGTTTGGTTTTAATGTGTTTGTCAGCTTGAATGTGAAGGCATCATTATCCTTCCACTCTCTTCCGGTTAATTCTTTATTAAATCCTGTGATCACACTGATTGGATCAGCTGCCGCTGCTTTATATGTATTTACAAATCTTGCAGACGGTACTCCGGAATCTGGATTGGAGCTGTCGTATGTCACGCTGGAATCTACGGAACCATCCGGATTTTTCATTGTGACTTTTGTCACTACGCGCATCGTTCCATCACCGTTGTCATACGGTGTGATATCTACATAAGCTGTACGCTCATCGTAAGTGATGCCTTTAATTCCATCCTTTATTTCCTCGACTTCTAAAGTGTACGTCTTGCCGACAGAATCCTGATCAAATTTCTCGTCTTCTAAAAGTTTTATTGTATCTACTTCTCCAGATGCACGCTGATTTGGATTTCTACGTCTAACTAAAGGACCGCCTTGATAGAGGACACTAAAGCTGAACTCTTCTGCCTTCATTGTGCGTCCATTTAATACTTTTTCAATATTAAATCCACCTAAGCTTCCATAATCTATGTTTGCTTCGTAGTTATTTACAAATACAGCCTTATCTTTCGCATCGGATGCAGTTCCGTTATTGTATGTTACGGTTGCTTTAAGTTTGCCCGGATGCTCATTATCATCCGTCACCCTAACGGTTACGTTTGTTACGTGGCGGTCGTAAGTCATTCCGCCTGCCTGTGGATCTGGCACAACTTCGTTAATGTCGAAGTGGTAAGTGCCTTCCTTCTTAAATGTAACATTTCCGAAATGGAACGCTTTCGCTTCTTTATTCTTTAATCCTGTCACAGAAGCGCGGTCTCCATTTTCATCGATAGAAATTTCTTTCTTCTCAATTGCTTTCTTTGTCTCTGCGTCAGGTGTCAGCTTAAAGTTGAAAGACTCACCATCTTTTGTATCTCTTCCTTTGAGTGTCTTTTCTCCTTTGAGGGCTGTATCTGTATCCTGCGTAAGTACCGCCGGTGCCGCCTCGTAAGAATTGTGGAAGATCGGTGCTGCATCCATTTCTTTTCCGTCTGGATCTAAGTAATCGCAGTCTGCGATCACTGTATCTTTTCCATCCACTGTGTCGATGTAGACGTTGATGCGCACCTTATACTCACTGTTATCATAAGTAATTCCGTCTACTGTATAATTGTTAGAAGCATTCGCGCCTTCTGGAAGTACTTCCTTGATCTTATATTCATAAGTAAGCGGATTTTCCTTTGTTGCGCCTTTTACATGGTTTGCTGTAAATGTTACGCTTCCGAATTTTACTCCATTTCCGATATTGGAAGCTTCCACTTTTCCACTTGCACCTGCTGGCAATGGAGCGCCTGCTGTGATCGGAGTGAGTGTAAATTTGTAATCACCGTCCTGTAATGTCTTTGTTCCGGTACGATCTGTAAATTCTTTTCCTGCACTGAGAGCTACGGTCTGCTCTTTTGCATCGTATACATTTTTAAATACAGCTGTATTATTAGA
The DNA here is from genome assembly GCA_030538915.1 of Lachnospiraceae bacterium. Lineage (GTDB taxonomy): Bacteria > Bacillota > Clostridia > Lachnospirales > Lachnospiraceae > Dorea_D. Next base: position 12,660 of record JAUNTC010000049.1, read on the forward strand.
AACTGCTGATGGGCTTTCCAGCTCTTCTCCATTATCATTACGTGTCTTAGTCATAACTGCATCTGCCTGAAGTTTTCCTTCCTTGTCTGCCACCGTTACAGTCACTTTGTAAGATGCGTCTGAATAAGATACGCCACGTTTTCTGTCTGTACCTGGATTTTTCTCGATAATGAGATATTCATATGTTCCAGGTTTTGTATATTTGATGTCTCCAAATGCTTTTGTCACTGCATCTTTGGAATTGACTTCCAAACGGACAATCTTCACACCGTCAACCTCAGCTGCGCCATTTGGCATCGGATTGCTGTTATTTGCCGGCGAGAGGATGAACTGGAATTTTGCGTCCTTTAAGTAATCCATATCCCATGCAGAATTTCCGGATGCATCAACGAAATCTTTCTGGATCTTGAAAGATTTCGAACCGGATACTACAATTGCGTCTGCTTCGTATGTATTCGTATAATCTACAACCGATGTATCTTTTGCAGTAATGGTTCCTTTTGCGAAAACTCTGCCATCGTTATCTGTTCCGGTGGATGCTGCATTTCCTGCATTTTGCTGAGATACGTTTCCGTCAAAATGAGCAGCTTTCGCCTCTGTCACTGTATAGGTTGCTCCACCTTCCAATCCGTAGATCTTCAGTGTCTCGTTATGTTTTAATTTGAATGTGTCACCGGATTTGATTGTAAATTCATCACCGGTCTTGTCTGCGCCTACAAATTTCTGCGCAACATATCCGTCTTTTGCTGCATCTTTTAATTCCAGCTTGTAAGTAAATTCCTGATTTTTTAAGCTATCCGGTACTTTGTGTCCTTCTGCGGAACGTACGATCTTACGGATATCAAGTTCGCCCGGAAGATCTTTTGTGATTCTACCGTTGTTTCCAAGGTAGTTGTGTACATTCTTTCCTGTGTAATTATTTTCCCATACTGGTTTTACGAGACGATTGGATGTCTTTGACTTGTTTGCACCGTCTGCCTTATTTTCTGTAAAATAGCTAAGGCTTGTCGTTCTTGGTGTTCCGGCCGGAATGTACCATTCACTGGTCTTCGTATTCTGTTTTGCATATCCTTCTACGATAATGTTACTGTTGCCCGGGATTGTTACTGTGTTGATCTCCTTCTTTGCATTTCCAGAAGCGTCTTTATCATAATATTCTCTCTGGTAGTAATAAGTTGTCTGACCGGATGTATCGATATCATCCTTCTCAGGGATTGTACACTCTTTATCCTTATAGAGTGTCTTGTCTTCCTGGAAATAGTAGAAACCATTGCTTGCTGCCGGTACAAATGTAGAATATGCACCGATTCCTTCTCCTTCTTCACCAGAAGCATTTTTATTATATTTGTTTGCATAAAACGCAACCTGTCCGTCTGCGGTCGTGTTTGCCTCAATGTAGCTCTTCATATCTGCATCCGGATTTTCCAGCTTCTTCTGTGCGTCTACTTTTAAGCTTACATCATAGAAGAGACGGCATGGACAAGTTGCATCGATGCTCATCTTGTTGTCTTTTGAAACTTCATAGTAACGAAGCGGGATCAAGCTTGTCGGAATCTTCACGGTCACTTTATCACCGGTTTTCAGATCGCTCTTTTCTACCGTGATCTGAATGTTCTTCAGATTTCCTGTCGGATATACGTGGTTTGTATCTGGAATCTCTTTGTCAAATGTATAGGTAACTATTGTCTTGTTTCCGTCTTTGACTTCTTTCTTATCCGTATACTTACACATGTTGTCTGCATAGAGCAGGGTGTTCATATCGTCCACCTGCATGTAGTCACCGAGCTTATCTACGAGCGTGATATATCCACTCTGGTTTGGATCTTCTCCCTGTTCTACTTCTGTCGGGGACTGCGCAGTTGCAATGATCTCTTCCTGGATTGTATTGAAAATAGCATTGATATCGGAAACGTTCGTTGCTGCCTTATAATAGGAACTCTGTACTCCTTCTGCATTTGTAGCACGCGTTCCAAGATTATCATATGCTGTTGCACCCGGATAGTTGCTGGACATTCCATGCATGTAAGTATTGAATTTTTCTTTATCAGTCCAGCTTCCAAAGAATCCACTGCCGCCTGTCGTAATGCTATCATCTGCGTTCTTGAACACACCGATAGAAAACATGCTGGCATCAGCCTTAATTGTCTTTGCTGTCTGAATTGCGTTATTGGCTACCGTATCATCAAAGCCACTATTATGATTTGGCTCTCCGTCGGTAAAGAAAATAACAACACGCTTTACATTTTTGCGGCTTGTATTGGCTGCTTCATCTGTTTTACTCTGATCTACAAGTGTTTTTGCCTGATCCATCGCATAGTCTGCAGCTGTAGCACCTGCCGGTTGCAATGCATTTACCGCGTTCTTAATCTCGTTTTTGTTGTCATTCGTATAAGCTTTATAGCCTTTTACGATCTGCGTGTAGTTGTAAGTATGTCCACCATCTCGATACGTATCATTGCCGATCTTGTCGGTCTTTTTCCCGGAAAACTTTACAAGGGAAATACGGCTGCTTAAGTTTTCATTGGCACGAGCAGTATTGGCTTTCGCAGATTCATCGATAAATGAATTTACGGCCGTTTTGAGTGTACTCATCTTGTTGTCATCACCCATACTTCCGGATACGTCAAGCACCATGACGATATCCAGTGGAACTGCAGACTGCCCCATAATCTTCGCTGCGGAAGAAAGGGCGGAAAGACTGATCAGAAAATCAGAATCCGTCTTCTTTTCAACCTTCTTTGTACTTGAGCTGTCTACTTTGCTCATTGTCATGTCTCCGGCAGATACCGACTTGTCTGTCCATATTCTACCGATGTTTTTCGTCGTGTCATCAATGGCAATGGAATTATGCCAGTGGTTGACTGTAAGGTCATCTGCCACAGCATTATTCTCTGCTGCCGACACTGTTCTCCGCGCCAAGCCGAAGAGAAGTGTCACCGACATAAGGATTGCCATGATCCATGCGACTTTTCTTTTCTTTCGAAAATAGCCCATCATTCTTTTCTCCTTTCCTTTTTGAACCTATTTAATAGGTAAAGATCCAATCTTTATTGAGTGGGAAATGTTCTATTGTGAAAATAGTACATATATTATATTATATATCACTTTTTTCACTAATGCAATAGATTTGCGTTTTTTATCTGAAAATTTTGTTATTACTCATCACCTGAAAGAGGTGGATGTATTCTCGACTGAGATAAACATAAATTTAACTATCATTGTAGATTCAAAATCCACATGGTATAATAATCTTACATTCGTACTAATTGCAAAGGAGTAGCCCCTGCGCAAGAAGGCGTTCAGATCGTAGTTTGCATTTTCTGTGCATAAACCCGGGTCTTTGACACTTCATTTTTAGAAATATTATAAAGAATCTTTTATTTAAGC
>JAUNTC010000050.1 GCA_030538915.1 Lachnospiraceae bacterium
TCCCTTTTCCCTTTCTTCTTATTGTGGGGATACCACTGCGTATCCCTTTTCTTCTTTTTCTCACCTTTGGGATACCACCGCGTATCTCAAGCCCCAACCAAGCCACAGCAACCCCCATTGCACCACAACAAGCTGCAGCAAGACCTCATCGCATCACAACAAGGCCCAACCAAGCTACAGCAAGCCCCAATCGCATCATAACCAGCCCCAACCAAGCCTTTTTCAATACGAATAGATACCAATAAATCTCAATTTTCTTATAAACAAATACAAAATTGGAAAAATGTGCCGGAACCGGCACTTACTGAATAATAAAACATAGAATATATGCCTGGCCAAAAAGGCCAGGCATATAAAGAATTATAAACATATCAATAGAACAAGTTCTATCTTTTTGTCATCTAATGCTTATCTAATGCTCAACTTTAATTACGCATTCTTTTTAGCGATTGCTGCCTGTGCTGCTGCAAGACGAGCGATCGGTACACGGAATGGTGAGCAAGATACATAGTCAAGACCGATCTCGTTGCAGAATTCAACAGAAGATGGATCTCCACCGTGCTCTCCACAGATACCAACGTGAAGGTTCGGATTAACCGGCTTACCTAATTCGATAGCCATGTTCATCAGTTTACCAACACCTGTCTGGTCAAGCTTAGCAAATGGATCATTCTCGAAAATCTTAGCATCATAGTAAGCGTCTAAGAACTTACCAGCATCGTCACGAGAGAATCCGTATGTCATCTGTGTTAAGTCGTTAGTACCGAAGCAGAAGAAGTCAGCTTCTTTAGCGATATCATCAGCTGTAAGAGCAGCTCTTGGGATCTCGATCATTGTACCAACTTCGTATTCGATGTCGCTTCCAGCTGCTGCGATCTCAGCGTCAGCTGTCTCTACAACGAATTTCTTAACATATTTGAGCTCTTTGATATCTCCAACGAGTGGGATCATAATCTCAGGTTTTACGTTCCAATCCGGATGAGCTTTCTTTACGTTGATTGCTGCACGGATAACAGCGCTTGTCTGCATCTTAGCAATCTCTGGATATGTAACTGCAAGACGGCATCCACGATGTCCCATCATTGGGTTGAACTCGTGAAGTCCATCGATGATAGCTTTGATCTGCTCAACAGTCTTGCCCTGAGCATCAGCTAATTTCTTAATGTCCTCTTCCTCTGTAGGAACGAACTCATGAAGCGGTGGATCAAGGAAACGGATAGTAACCGGGTTACCTTCCAGTGCCTCATAAAGTTTTTCGAAGTCTCCCTGCTGTTCCGGAAGGATCTTAGCAAGTGCAGCTTCTCTTTCTTCTACAGTCTCAGAACAGATCATCTCACGGAAAGCATCGATTCTGTTTCCTTCGAAGAACATATGCTCTGTACGGCAAAGTCCGATACCTTCTGCTCCAAGCTCACGAGCTTTTAAAGCGTCAGTTGGTGTATCAGCGTTTGTACGAACTTTCATAGTTCTATATTTGTCAGCCCATCCCATGATTCTTCCGAACTCACCTGCGATTGTTGCATCTACAGTTGGGATGATTCCGTCATAGATATTACCAGTAGAACCATCAAGAGAGATGCAGTCTCCTTCGTGATATTCTTTACCAGCAAGTGTAAATTTCTTATTAGCTTCGTCCATTGTGATGTCTCCACAACCAGATACACAGCATGTACCCATTCCACGAGCAACTACGGCTGCGTGAGATGTCATACCACCACGAACTGTCAGGATACCCTGAGCAGATTTCATACCTGTAATATCTTCCGGTGAAGTCTCAAGACGTACAAGAACAACTTTCTCTCCTCTTGCAGCCCATTCAACAGCATCGTCAGCTGTGAATACAACTTTACCACAAGCAGCTCCTGGAGATGCTCCAAGTGCTTTTCCCATCGGTGTTGCAGCTTTCAGTGCAGCAGCATCGAACTGTGGGTGAAGCAGAGAGTCAAGGTTACGAGGGTCGATCATTGCAACAGCCTCTTCCTCTGTTCTCATTCCTTCATCTACAAGATCACAAGCGATCTTTAAAGCAGCTTTCGCTGTTCTCTTACCATTACGTGTCTGCAGCATGTATAATTTACCGTGCTCAACAGTAAACTCCATATCCTGCATATCTCTATAGTGTTTTTCAAGAGTTTCACAAACCTGTTTGAACTGTACGAATGCTTCTGGGAATTTATCTTCCATCTCAGAAATGTGCATTGGTGTACGAACTCCGGCAACAACGTCCTCGCCCTGAGCGTTTGTAAGGAACTCACCGAATAATCCATTCTCTCCTGTAGCAGGGTCACGAGTAAATGCAACACCTGTTCCACAGTCATCTCCCATGTTACCAAATGCCATCATCTGTACGTTAACAGCTGTTCCCCATGAATATGGGATATCATTGTCACGACGGTATACGTTAGCTCTTGGGTTGTCCCATGAACGGAATACTGCTTTAACAGCTTCCATTAACTGTTCCTTAGGATCAGCCGGGAAGTCTGCACCGATTTTTTCTTTGTATTCTGCTTTGAACTGATTAGCAAGCTCTTTTAAATCTTCAGCTGTAAGTTCAACGTCAAGTTCAACTCCTCTGTCAGCTTTCATCTTGTCGATCAGCTCTTCAAAGTATTTCTTACCAACTTCCATAACTACGTCTGAGAACATCTGGATAAATCTTCTATAGCAATCCCATGCCCAACGTGGATTTCCAGAAGCTTTTGCAAGTGTCTCTACTACTTCTTCGTTCAATCCAAGGTTCAGGATTGTATCCATCATACCAGGCATAGAAGCTCTTGCTCCAGAACGTACAGATACGAGTAACGGATTCTCTTTGTCTCCGAATTTCTTACCTGTGATTTCCTCCATCTTATCGATTGCTTCCATAATCTGGCTCATGATCTCATCATTGATCTGTCTGCCATCTTCATAGTACTGTGTACAAGCCTCAGTTGTTACTGTAAAGCCCTGTGGTACTGGAAGACCTAAGTTTGTCATTTCAGCAAGGTTAGCACCTTTTCCACCAAGAAGGTTTCTCATGGTTGCGTTACCTTCTGTAAACATATAAACCCATTTTGCCATAATGTCATGACCTCCTAAACTAAATTTTTCTAAGTCGCACATTTATTCTAAATGTTTTATGTTGGTTCGTCAAGTAATAAACAAAAATATCCGGGCAAAGCAACGATTAATTTTGCCCTGCCCGGATATGAAATATCAGAACTGAAAAATTCCTGTATTAATTATTTATTCAGACCCATTTCTTCTCTTACTTCGATGAAGCATTTTACGATGAAATCGATGTCTTCTTTTGTATGGCTTGCGCATACCTGTGTACGGATTCTTGCTTTTCCCTTCGGAACTACCGGATAAGAGAATGCAACTACATATACACCTTTTTCCATCATGTGTTTTGCGAACTCTGCTGCTGTCTTCTCATCGTAAAGCATTACAGGCACACATGGGTGTGTTCCAGGGATAACGTCAAATCCGTTATCTACGAGTTTCTTTCTGTAGTATGCTGTTACGTCTTCCAGGTGGTCACGAAGCTCTGTGCTCTCGTCTAACATGTCGAAAAGCTCGATACTTGCTCCGGCGATTGCTGGTGCAAGAGAGTTAGAGAACAGGTACGGACGGCTTCTCTGACGAAGAAGATCAATGATTTCTTTACGTCCGGATGTGTATCCGCCTGATGCTCCACCAAGTGCTTTTCCGAGTGTACCTGTGATAATATCTACACGTCCTTCAACACCACAGTGTTCAGCTGTTCCACGTCCTGTTTTTCCTACGAAACCAACTGCATGGCTGTCGTCAACCATAACAAGTGCGTTGTATTTGTCTGCAAGGTCACAAACACCTTTCAGGTTACAGATAATTCCGTCCATAGAGAATACACCATCTGTTGCAATGAGTTTGATTCTTGCTCCGGCTTCATCTGCTTCTTTTAATTTTGCTTCCAGATCTTCCATGTTGTTGTTTTTGTAACGGAAACGTTTTGCTTTGCAAAGACGAACTCCATCGATGATAGAAGCATGGTTTAATTCATCACTGATAACTGCATCGTCTGCTGTAAGGATTGTCTCGAATAATCCACCGTTTGCATCGAAGCATGAAGAATATAAAATTGTATCGTCTGTTCCTAAGAAATCAGAAATTTTCTTCTCTAATCTCTTGTGGATGTCCTGTGTTCCACAGATGAAACGAACAGATGCAACTCCGTATCCTTTTTCATCATATGTACGTTTTGCAGCGTCAATAAGTCTCTGGTTGTCACCAAGTCCAAGGTAGTTATTTGCACACATGCACAGAAGCTCTCTTCCGTCTTCCATCTTTACGCGTGCACCCTGTGGAGAAACGAAAGGTGCTTCTCCTTTGAACAGTCCTGCCTCTTTGATGCCTTCAACTTCTTTTGTATAAATGTCTAAAATATCATTTTTACGTGCCATTTTAAAATTACCTCTCTCTATCTAGAATTAGTCGTTAACATGTGCCCAGTCAAGGATAACTTTTCCTGACTGTCCAGAAATCATAGCCTCAAATCCTTTTTCGTAGTCTTTGATATCGAAACGATGTGTGATGATATCAGAAATATCAAGACCAGCCTGGATCATTGTAGACATCTTGTACCATGTATCCCATACTTTTCTTCCGTAGATTCCGCGAAGATTCAGTCCGTTAAAGATCACTGTCTCAAGGTCTACCTTCGCATCTGTTCTCTGTAATCCAAGAAGTGCGATCTTTCCACCGTGTTTCATGTTGTGGATCATATCATCTAATCCAGCCTGTGAACCAGACATCTCAAGACCTACGTCAAATCCTTCTGTCATTCCGATCTCTTTCATTACATCGGATAACTTCTCTTCTTTCAGGTTCACTGTTCTTGTAGCGCCAAGCTTCTTAGCAAGGTCCAGACGATATTCGTTAAGGTCTGTTACTACAACGTGTCTTGCTCCTGCGAATTTAGCAATTGCAGCTGCCATGATACCGATCGGTCCTGCTCCTGCTACAAGTACGTCTTCACCTAACATGTCGTAAGACAGTGCTGTATGTGTAGCATTTCCAAATGGATCAAAAATTGCATACATCTCTTCTGAGATATTCGGGCTGCATGGCCATACATTAGAAGCCGGAATTACAAGATACTCTGCAAATGCACCATTTCTATTAACCCCAACACCTTTGGCATCTTTACAGTTCTCTTTATGTCCTTCCAGACAGTTTCTACATTTTCCACATGTGATGTGTCCTTCACCGGATACAAGGTCTCCGATATTGAATCCTTTTACTCCAGGTCCAACCTCTACGACTTCTCCTACATACTCGTGTCCAGCTGTTAATCCAACTGGGATTGTGTGCTGTGCCCAGTCATTCCACTGATAAATGTGTACGTCTGTTCCACAGATTGCTGTTTTGTGGATCTTAATCTTTACATCGTTTGGTCCAACTTCCGGAATCGGAACTCTCTTCATCCATAATCCAGCTTCCGGTTTTTCTTTTACAAGTGCCCACATCATTCCATCATTTTGTACGCTCACAGTAATAATCCTCCGTTCTATAATTGTCTCCCCGGACAATATATATTTTTTTGCGGTCTCATTATAACACTTCTTTTTCACATATACAACGTGTAGTTTGCATTTTTTATGCAGTTCGACAATTTTTTCACATTTTTTACCTATTAATTTGTGTTTTTTTACAACTTTTCAGCGAAAAAACATTTACAAACTATAGTCGATTTAATATAATAGTCTCGTTGGTATAGGTTATGGATTGATAAGTTTCTCTTATGCAAGAAATTTTCGTAGCCTGTATATCGGGGAAACATGTTACTAAAGACAGAGAGAACGCAGGCCGTAGACCTGCAGAAGGGACAATTTTTTATGAAAAACATTATGAAAAAATGGAACAGTGTAAGTCTGGTACTTCGTATCCTTTGCGGATTGATCGTTGGTATCGTACTTGGACTTTGTATTCCAAAAGTAACAGTTATCGCAATTCTGGGGGATTTATTTGTTGGAGCTTTGAAGGGAATCGCTCCGCTTCTCGTATTCTTCCTCGTTATGAGTGCACTTGCTCACATGGGAGAAGGACAGAAGACAAATATGGGATTTATCGTTGCACTTTACATGCTCGGTAACCTTTTCTCAGCATTAGTTGCTGTAATCGCCTGCCGACTTTTCCCAGTTACACTTACACTTGGAAAAGCTGCCGCAGAAGATGTCACACCTCCTAGTGGTGTAGGAGAAGTGTTGAAAAATCTTCTTCTTAATGTAGTAGCCAATCCGATTGGATCGATCGTTAATGCAAACTACATCGGTATTCTTGCATGGGCTTGTATCTTTGGTATCGCACTGAAGGCTGCGACTCCTGCAACAAAGAATCTTTTAGATGACTTTTCAGAAGCTTTATCCGTTGCAGTTAAATGGGTTATCAGCTTCGCACCATTTGGTATTATGGGTCTTATCTTCAACGTAATTTCTCAGTCTGGTCTGAAAGCTCTGCTTTCTTATGGACGACTGATCCTTGTACTCGTTGGAAGTATGGCTTTCGTAGCCCTCATTATGAACCCGCTGATCGTATTCTACTGCACGCGCAAGAATCCATATCCACTTGTGTTCAAGTGTCTGACAAGAAGTTTCATCACTGCATTCTTCACACGAAGCTCTGCAGCCAACATTCCGGTTAATATGGAACTTTGCGAAGAGATGGAATTAGATGAGAATACATACTCTGTATCTATTCCACTCGGTGCAACGATCAACATGGCCGGAGCTGCTATCACAATTTCTGTTATGGCATTATCTGCTGCACACACTGTTGGCGTATCCGTAGACTTCGGAACTGCTCTTATCATGTGTGTACTCGCAGCTTTAAGTGCCGCAGGAGCATCTGGTGTTGCCGGTGGTTCACTCCTGTTGATCCCTATGGCATGTAGCTTGTTCGGTATTTCTAATGATATCGCTATGCAGGTTGTAGGTGTTGGATTTATCGTTGGAGTTATCCAGGATTCCTGCGAGACAGGTCTGAACTCTTCTACAGACGTACTGTTTACAGCAGCTGCTGACATTCGTGATCGCAGACTGCATCCAGAGAGATATAACTAAATGTAATCTATATATAAGTAGATACTCCTTTCATTCGAAAAGCTGTGGTGATTTCGCCACAGCTTTTTCATGCACAATAATAGAGCGAGGAATTATCCCCGCTCTACAAATCTTACCACTCAAATTTCTTTGCGAAATATGCTTCCAGATCTTCAATTTTAACTCTTTCCTGCTCCATCGTATCACGATCACGAACAGTTACTGCTCCGTCTTCTTCAGACTCGAAATCGTATGTTACGCAGAATGGTGTTCCAATCTCGTCCTGACGACGATAACGTTTACCAATGTTTCCACGGTCATCGTACTCGCAGTTATATTTCTTTCTTAAGATCTCGTATACCTTCTCTGCTCCTTCGTTAAGCTTCTTAGAAAGTGGAAGGATACCAACTTTGATCGGAGCAAGTGCCGGATGAAAATGAAGCACGGTACGCACATCCGGTTTCTCTTCTGTTCCGATATTTTCCTCATCATATGCTGCACAGAGGAATGCAAGCACCATACGGTCTGCTCCAAGTGATGGCTCGATAACGTATGGGATATATTTGATCTTCTTCTCATCATCAAAGTAAGTCATATCCTGTTTTGATACTGTCTGATGCTGTGTTAAGTCAAAATCTGTACGGTCTGCGATTCCCCACAGCTCTCCCCATCCAAATGGGAATAAGAATTCAATATCTGTTGTTGCTTTACTGTAGTGACTTAACTCTTCCGGATCATGGTCACGATAACGAACTTCTTCTTCTTTCAGTCCAAGTGTCTCTAACCAGTCTAAGCAGAACTTCTTCCAGTATGCATGCCATTCAAGGTCTGTATCTGGCTCGCAGAAGAATTCCATCTCCATCTGTTCGAACTCTCTTGTACGGAATGTAAAGTTACCAGGTGTGATCTCATTACGGAAAGACTTACCGATCTGGCAGATACCAAATGGAAGTTTCTTTCTGGATGTACGCTGTACATTCTTAAAGTTAACAAAGATTCCCTGTGCTGTCTCCGGTCTTAAATATACTACATTCTTCGCATCTTCTGTTACACCCTGGAATGTCTTGAACATCAGGTTGAACTCACGAATCTCTGTAAAGTTATGTTTTCCGCATGTCGGACATGGAATGTTATGCTCTGCAATATAATCCTGCATCTGCTCATGGCTCCATCCGTCAATGCTGTCTGGAATATCCAGTCCGTTTGCATGTGCAAAATCTTCGATGATCTTATCTGCACGGAAACGCTCGTGACATTCTTTACAGTCCATAAGCGGATCACTGAATCCTCCTAAATGTCCACTCGCTACCCATGTCTGTGGGTTCATAAGAATCGCACAATCCACACCTACATTATAAGGTGATTCCTGTACAAACTTCTGCCACCATGCTTTCTTAACATTATTCTTTAATTCTACACCAAGGTTACCATAGTCCCATGTATTCGCAAGTCCACCGTAAATCTCAGACCCTGGATATACAAATCCTCTTGATTTTGCCAGTGCTACGATTTTTTCCATAGTTTTTTCCACCATATTCTCATCCTCGCCTTCTCTTTAAATATAGTAATTGTACCTTATTATAACGTCTTGTTATTTGCTTTTCAAGTGTTTTCACTGAAACGAAGGCCTTGCTTCCTCTTTTCGTGTGAAAGCTTTCACTTATAGACCATTTTTATCTGCAATATTTACTTATAGATGACTTTTATACTGCGATCACTGGAAAATGAATCTTTCAACCCTTCTGTCACCCAGATTGTTCCATCATCTTCTACAAGGATCGCATCAAACTCCTGCGAATGTTCTTTCCAATATATCTCCGCTTTGTCCTTTCCCATTATAAACAGAGAAGTGGAAAGTCCATCTGCAAGTGTTCCGTCTGCCGAAACGATGGTCACAGAAGAAAGTCCTTTTCTTGCCGGATATCCGGTTTCCGGGTCAATGATATGATGATATTTCTTTCCGTTTTTCTTAAAATATCTTTCATATCCGCCGGACGTGATTGCAGCCTGGTCACGCAGGGAAAGTGCGCCTATATATTTTGATTTATCTTTTGGGTCTTCTACCGCGATCTTCCACGCCGAACCATCCGGCTTACTGTTCAATGTCTGCACATTTCCGCCAAGACTTACTACCGCGTGTTTCACACCATATTTTTTCATAATGTCCATTACACGGTCAGAAGTATATCCTTTGGCAATTCCGCCAAGATCGATTTCCATCCCTTTTTTTTCAAGTGTAACTTTTCCGGCATTTATATTACAGATGATTTTATTCACATCCATATTTGCCAACAGCTTTTGCAGTTCATTTTTCCCCGGAATGCGATATTTTTCCGTCGTAAATCCCCAGGCTTTCATGATCGGATACACACTGATGTTGAAAGCCCCATCGGTATCTTTATATAATTTTATCGATCGGATGATCAAATCTATCGTTTCCTTCGATGCGTTTCCAGAGCCATCTTTATTAATCTTTGCAATCTCACTTGTAGCTTTTCCCGTCGAAAGCATCTCATCGATACGCTCAATCTCCTTTACTGAAGCATCCAGCGCCTCATTGGCATGCTTTCCGTAAGCTTTCAGTGTCATATACGTGTCCATTGCGAATAAATCTCTTGTTTCTTCTTGCGTAAGAGAATCGTTGCCGCCCTTCGCCCCTGCAGACGAATCCGTTTTTCCACATCCTGTCATCATTGCAACCATCAAATTTATGACCAACACTGCTGCCACTATTCGTTTTGTATCTTTCTTCATGTCCATCTAAACTTCCTTCGTTATTGTTTCGAGAATTTCTAATGATTTAAACGATTTTCCAAGATATTCTGCCAGATAGGCAGTCACTACATCGCCCAGTTCCTTTAACACTTCTTCCTTTACAAGAAATGTATACAATTTTTCAATCGGAGAAGATATAATATACTGCATCGTATAAAGAGTCGAAGTTCCAAGCTTTCGTCCATCCGTTACATGCGCAGCACACTGTGTACACAGAAGACCTCCACGGCGGATACTAAATACTTTTTCTCTTTCTCGATCCCCACAGCCGATACACTCAAACACCTGAGGACCTTCTCCGTTAATGCTGATCACTTTCAGTTCGTAAATATAACGGATCAGCCGATTGGGGATTTTCGGATTTACAAGTGCCCGAAACGTCTGATATAAGAGTTTGAGAAGTAGTGTCTCATTATTTGCTTCCCTTGCATAATAATTTGCTATATCCATAAAATAAAAACCGTAATAGGCACCTTCTACGTCCATTCGAAGTTCTTCAAAATAATTTGAAATAGAGGCTGACACCAGCGTATACGATGTCCGCCCCTCATACAATGTAAACTGTCCGAACGAAAAAGGACTCGTCACACCTACCAGCGCACTGTTTGGTTTTCTCGCTCCTCTGGCAAATGCAGCAATCTTCCCTCTTTCTTTACTCAGAATTACGATCCGTCTGTCATACTCTCCGATCGACGTCTGTGCAAGCACCATGCCTGTCACTGTAATCTGATTCATGTTTTTTTCTCACCTTTCTAGGTTCGTCTTATTCTTCGTCCCTGTAGCCGAAGTTCTTCATCAGGAACTCACTGTCACGCCAGTCTTTTTTCACCTTCACCCAGAGTTTCAAATTCACCTGGCAATCCAGCAGTCGCTCAATCTCATAGCGAGCCGTACTTCCGATTTTTTTCAACATCTGTCCTTGCTTTCCAATGATGATTCCCTTATGTGAATCTCTCTCACAGATGATCGTTGCATCAATATGCATCACTTTTCCATGTCTCTTCATCTGATCAATGGCAACTGCGATTCCGTGCGGAATCTCTTCATTCAGACTGTGCAGTGCTTTCTCACGGATCAGCTCCGCTACGATCTGTCTCTCCGGCTGATCAGTGATCGTATCTTCATCATAAAACTGCGGTCCGTAAGGAAGATATTTCATAATTACTTTCAAAAGCTCTTCGGTATTGTCACCGCTTCTTGCAGATACCGGAACGATATCTGCAAAATCATACACTTCTTTGTACGCTGCGATAGCCGGAAGAACATCCTCCTTCTTCACACTGTCTGTTTTATTGATAACAAGAACAACTGGTGTATTGACTTTTTTCAGCTGGCTGGCGATGTGCTGCTCTCCGGCTCCGATAAATGTAGTCGGTTCTACAAGCCAGAGTACAACGTCCACTTCATTCAATGTACGCTCTGCCACATTGACCATATATTCTCCCAGTTTATTCTTTGCCTTGTGTATTCCAGGTGTGTCCACGAAAATAATCTGCCCATCTTCTCTTGTGAGCACAGTTTGGATCCTGTTTCTTGTAGTCTGCGGTTTCTTCGATGTGATCGCGATTTTCTGACCGATCAGATAATTCATCAATGTAGATTTTCCAACATTCGGTCTTCCGATCAAAGTTACAAATCCTGATTTAAAATTATTATTCATCCTCTTTTTCCCCTTCATTCTGGAAATTTGTCACTGTATCAAACAGATCTTTTGCCTCTTCTATTTTTTCTTCACTTCCAATTACGCAGAGCTGCTCTGCCTTAAGAACAGCCTCAAGGATCGGTGCTAATTTACGAATATCTTCCTTCGTTGCATCCAACACTTCATTTCTTGTTTTTTGGAGCATCGCTTCATCTACTTTATTCATATAGAGATTCATAGAACGATCTCCCTTCGTTGCCGGCGTCATCGGCTGATCTAAGTTGCTCATTGTGCCGATAATATATTTTGTCATATCACGATCTGATACATCGAAGTTTTTTACATATTCTACGACACCTTCATAAATATCCATCGTCTTCTTTAGGTTCGGATCTCTGTAAGATACAAAATATCCTTCTCCGACTCTGTTGAAATTACTCATGCAGCCATAAGCTCCACCTTTGACACGGACATTCTGCCACAGATACTCATAGCTTAAGATTACCTTTAAAATCTGCAGTGCTCCTGTATATTCTTCTCCCTGTTCGATGAAGTTACCGGCTCTGGCTACATACTGCACTTTCGATGCCGTTTTAAATCCTTCGTTCTTTTTCTCAAGGCAGATTACACATGGCTTTTCTACTTTCACACCTTTGTAGAGTCTGTCATTCAAAGAAGCTAACATCTTTTCGAAATTATTTAATCCTTCTCTTGCAGCTGTGTAGCTTAAAATCATACGTTCTTTACAGAAAAGCTTCTCAGACAATTGCTGTAATTTTAAAGAAAGATTTTCTTTTTCTTCTTCAAAATGTGCGTCCAGCCACTCCACTTTACGGTAGAAATCTATTCCACTCGTCAGATCCTTTAATTTTGCTGACGGAGACGCATATGACAGCGCACGAAGTGCAGCTGTGACATGTCCGGAAGACTGGAATTTCATTGTCAGTCTTGATTTTAACATTGCAAGGATTTCTTTTATACGTTTCGTATCATCCAGACGGGACTCTGTCAAAATCTCACCCATCATCTCAAATGCAAATGACAGATTGTCATAAAGCGCTTTCGCTTTGATCTCAAACGTAGGCTTAAAAACTCTCTCCTTCACCTTCGTCACATCATTATATAATTCTAAAGAAGTACCGATTCCACCTGTACGCATGTTGATCTCATTAAAAAGTTCACCATAGTCATGTTTTTTTGTGTCAATCACACCGAGCGCTGCCCGCAAGATTCCCACATATGGAAGATCTTCTTCCTCTACATCAGACATATCAAATATAATATCTACATAACCGATCCCGTTCGTCTCAACCTCATGGTAAATAACCGGAACATCTGCCACACAAAGTTCTTCATTGTAAATTGGCTGAACCTCTCTTGCGATATCTTCTCTTGCAAGAACCGGGATTTTCTCTAAATCTTCCGGCGAATCTTCTGCAGATTGATAGGCTTCCAACGCTTTCGTATGTGCAACAAGCGTTTCTTTTTCCTGATTGTTGAGACTTTCTTTATAGGCTGCAAGCTTTTCTTCCAGTTCCTTCTCAAGCTTTGCGGTACGCCCTTTCTCCGGTTTTACAACAACGATGGCACCGTGTGTATTATCAAGAATGTATTTTTGGATCAATTCTTCATAATATCTGGTTCCAATCTGTTTTTTCAAGAAATCAAACGTATCCAACGCTTCCACATGCATAAATGGCTCATTGTCATCATACAGCCAGCTGTCTAACATCAAAAGGCCATATGCAAGTCCTTTCGGGCAATTACCGAAATCTGCCTCACGATAACGAAATTCCTGGTAATTAATTCCAGCCTCCAGAGCTTTTTCATCCATTCCATTTTTCACAATGTCACGAAGCACCTCTTCGATACAAGAGACAAACGCTTCCTTTTGACTTGCATCCGCATTTTTTGATACAACTGAAAAAATCGGCTGATAAACTCCATTGTCGAATGCTCCCATAATGTCTTTTCCGATGCCTGCATCAGTAAGCGCTTTCTTAAGCGGTGCTCCCGGTGCAGACAACAATGCGTAGTCTAAAATTTCAAATGCAAGATACAGCTTCGGATCTAACGTTGTTCCAACCACTTTATTATAGGAAAGAAATGTATTTTCCTCTTCCGACTCTTCACTACCAATTGAATAAGTCAGTTCTTCTTCTTTCACCTTTGAAAATGGCTCCTGTAAACGAATCCTTGAGTCAATCTCTTTCGCCTCAAAATGACTTAAGTACTCTTCATCGAGCCAGTTTAATTTCTCTGCCATATCCATATCGCCATACAGATAAATAAAGCTGTTAGACGGATGGTAATAGGTTCTGTGGAAATCCAAAAACTGTTCATACGTAAGATTCGGAATATCTTCCGGATCCCCGCCGGATTCATAGGCATAAGAAGTATCCGGGAATAATACATTTAACACAACACGGTCAAGTACACTTTCCGGAGAAGAAAAGGCACCCTTCATTTCATTGTATACAACACCATTATATGTAAGCGGATCCTCCAGAGAATCCATCTGGTAACTCCAGCCTTCCTGCCTGAAGATTTCCTCATGTTTGTAAATATTCGGATACAATACCGCATCCATATATATGTGCATTAGATTTTGGAAATCCTTGTCATTGCAGCTTGCAACCGGATATACAGTCTTATCCGGATAAGTCATAGCATTTAAAAATGTATTCAAAGATCCCTTTACCAGTTCTACAAATGGATCCTTCGCCGGGAAGTTTTTCGATCCACATAATACAGAATGCTCCATAATGTGCGGCACACCGGTGCTATCTGACGGTGGTGTTCGAAATCCGATCTGAAACACTTTATTGTCGTCATCATTTTCTATTAAAAGGACTCTCGCCCCGCTTTTTTTATGTCTGAGTAAATATCCTGCGGAATGAATTCCCTGTAATTCTCTCTTCTGCAGCAATTCATAAGCTTTCACGTCATTGATATTCATATAGCTTTCTTCTGCCTCCTTATTACATTCATAGTGTTTATTATAACATTTTTTGTGCTTTCGATAAAACAAAACTTAAACATGCAGATTTTTCTGCATCTCTTCTTTGAATTCTCTTCCTTTAAATAAAATTACACCAACAAGGAACAGGAAGCAAACGAGTGCTCCAAACATACTCGCCGTTGGTCGTTTCACCACTTTACACAAAAGCAGGATGACCGGAAGAGCCAACCCATATCCTGCTGCCATAAGTTCGTAGATCAAATATTCTCTTACAGAACTTTTCTGTACTTTCGCAATTACAAACATTGCGGCAAGCACTCCCACACTCATGATCGGCAATACAAAATCAACAGACCAGCCGTGCCATCCGGTCAATGCATCCCATATTAAGCTGATGATCGTTCCGATAAACAGCTGCCACATTACATTTTTCAGCAGATTATATCGTTTAAAAAATCCAATGGATGAGGCTATCCACATTGTTGCAACGCCTCCTATTGTAAATAAACTCCATCGAATCCTCTGATGAAAACTAAGATCCGTAACGAGCATCACCGCCACAAGCACAATACATAAAAAGCTATATATTTTATATACTTTCATCTCCTGTTCGCTTGGCATGACCGGTTTTGGAAATTTCGGTGCTATTCGTTCAGACGCAATCCCCTGTTCTTTCAATAAGCGATAGAAATTACGTTCTATATTTTCTGTATCATATCTGGAGGTAAATGCAAAAGACACTTTATCCTGGAAGGAACAAAGACACAATTCCATTTTCGGCGTATTTGTATACACGCCAAATCGTTCAATATAAGGCACATAACTTTCCGGCATTTTCACAACACTCATATTCGAAAAAATTGCAGTTACATTTTTCTCTGCGATTTTTGCTCCCGCCTGGATACAGAAGTTTTTCAACTCCAACGGTGCAAGACGCAAGATTGGATGTAATTCCAAAGCAAGCAGCTCACTGATATGCGCAGACATCTTTTCTTTTGTCAGCTCTGTTTCAAAAACCTTTTTCGTATGTTGCAATACATCTTCAAAACTTCCATCCCCTGCTGCAAAATCATATCCCGGCTCAATCCAATTAAAAAAATTCAACATGGACATTGATGGAAAAAATTTTCTTAAATTTACCGGTACCATTAATACTACCGACCGCTTCTTCTGTATTTTAGACATTTCTTCATGGATCGCCATCATATAAATAGCAGACAAAAAGATAGTCATAGAAACCCCAAGTTCTCTGCACCTTTTTAATAATGCCTGCACAGAAACTACCGATTCATGGACATGCAGTCGATTTCCATCTTTCTTTTTTCTTCGGATTTGAAATGCGTGTAGCTTTCTTTTCTTCGAGCGCTTTTTTTCTTTCGA
>JAUNTC010000051.1 GCA_030538915.1 Lachnospiraceae bacterium
TTTATCGCCTCCCGATGGCTTATCTCCCCCGGACGGTTTGTCTTCTCCGGTAGCCGGGAGCGTCTCGCGTTTCGTCTCCCCGCATCGTTTACACGTATATTCAACATATCCTTCTTTTGTCGCTGTCGGTTTCACGCGCTTTGTTTCTTTGTAGCTGTGTCCCCGCTCGATGATCTGTCCGTCTCTCCAGATCGCACAGTAACTAGAAAGATTTCCTTCTGTCGTAGCTGTTACACCGACCTCTTTTCCATATGCTACCGTATAGCGAAGCACAATGCGTTCTCCACCATTTAGTTTCCATGACGACATTGCCTTTCCAGGGCAGTAGCTTCCATTGATAAAATAAAGCCAGCCCGAACCCCTTGTGAAATCAAATTCACTTAAGCGGTCTCTGGACCCTGGCGCTGTAAATGTAATTCCATCACGCTCCAGCAGTCGTTTCAATCTCTCGCCAATCTTACATCCGCGGAATGCATCTGCTCTGGCGATGCTGCTTAGATAGAATTCTTTTTTTCCCGCACCACTGGAATTGTAAGCATATCCATAATCGTCCAGCATCTTAAGAATCGCCTCTGCGGCAGAATCGCCTGCTTCTACATCAACGGTCCCTTCTTCTACTACGCCACATTCTACAGCGGTTGCATCGATCACAACCTGTACACTTCCTATCTTTTCTCCTTTGTTGTGATACTGGTATGTCAAATTGTATTCGATATATCTGGAATTTCCATCCTTATCCCAGGCAAGCACAGTGATCACATGGTTGGACGAATCACCTACATTTGGTCTTTCAAAATTCAATGCATATTCGTATACACCGCTTCCGGTCGGATCGATTACTTCTTTTCCATCCATCGTCACGCGGATTGCATTGGAATAGATTCTTTTTTCTTCCCATGTTTTTGCACTGACTGTAAATGTAAATTCCTCTGTATGTATCGTATTGTTTCCATCGTCTAAATTCGTCTGAATGATCGGTGGATGCTTCCCGATCGTCGGATGCTCTCTGTCTGCCTTATCCGCCTCGTAATTTATAACTGCCTGCGCCCAGTCACGGTTGCCCTCTTCGTCGGTATAATAGATCGTAATTATATTTTTACCGGTTTTTAAAATAGCCTGGTAGTTTTTCTGATCCTTCGTCTGCAGCCACGTTCCATTTCCGGTATCGCTTTCATGCTTGTAATTTACTTTAATATTTGCATCCACATCTGCCTTGGAATAATATGCGTAAAAGCCAAGCGTATCATCTTTTAATTCCGAATACGTAATCGTATGACTGTAAAGGTCGGTCACTAATTTTCCTTCCTTTGTTCCATCATCGTCTCCGGTCTGTGGCTTATCAAGCTCATGCTCTCCCGAATCGGTATCTGTTTTCCCGTTGTCACTTTTCCCTGGGATCTTTGAATCAGTTTTTCCCTTATTGTCCTTCGTATTCTGATTGCCTTTTTGCTTTTTCACCTGTTTACCGGAAGGTTTTTCCTTCTTTTTTTCTTTCTTCTTTTCCGGATTTTCTTTTGAGGTTTCTTTCGTAGACTGTCCGGAGCCTTTTTTATTTTCGGATTGTTTGAATCCTTTCCTTCCACTCTGTCCACCGTTACTGAAATTCGGCTTTAATCTCGTCGTCTTCTTAGAAATCGGATTATTTGGAAGCACAGTCTGCCCCGGAAGCAACCAGATAAGACTCACAACAAGAAGAAGTAAGATGACGCTTGTCAGAAATTTTTTAATTTGATTTTTTCTCAACCTATCTTACCTCCAATCCAAATTTCTTTCGAATGCGCAGCAATTTCCTCGTCCACGGCTCTGCCACAAGGTAAAGAACAATCGCCGTACATGCGCCGTGGCAAAGATCAAAATAAAGACTTTGTAAGTATGCCAAACTAATCGTCTTAAAATTAATCGGTTCCACGTAACCGATAATATATTGCAAATTCATAAACCAGCCATAGAAAATGCCGCAGAAAAATCCAAAAATGCAAAGTCGTATCGGCTTTTTTCTTCTGCCGTTTTCGTCTGTCGTCTTCTGTCCGACCACGCCAAATGCGCCAAGCTTATAAAGCACACCTGTCAGAAGTCCGATCATTCCCCAGGCAAACATCTGCCATGGCGTCCACGGACCCTGTCCGAAAATGAAATTGCTAAGAAGAGCTGCAAGAGCTCCCGTCAGATATCCGGCTTTCCCACCAAATGCAATGGCTGTGATCATTACGATTGCTGTCACCGGTTTAAAATTCGGAAGTGGCACAATAGAAAATGCCATTCGCCCAACGACGCACATTGCTGCCATCAAAGCAATCGGCACAAGATCTCTTGCCTGCGCTTTTTTCGCATCGAATGTCCGATAAAAAAGCAGTACTGTAAAAGCCAAAAATATAACTGCCAAATAAAGATCTGTACTATGCACCTTACTTCCTCCCCCCTGTGTATTTTCTATACTATTTTCTTAAGTTCCTTAAGGCAAACATGCTTCCATAACTTCTTCACATGTAATCGCCTGCGGAATGAGTTTTCCTGCAATCTGATTTGCCGCCGTCGTATAAAAGCGGTTTCCCGCAAAAAATGTATGTGGTTCTCCCACGGAAATAACCTGCCCGTCAAATAATAGTCCGCATCGATTGGCATAGGCTGCTGCAAACTCCAGGTCATGAGTCACAAGAAGGAGTGCCATTCCTTCTCCGGCAAGTTCTTTTAATAATCCTGCCAGCTTTTTCTTTAAGTATGCGTCCAGTCCCTTCGTCGGCTCGTCCAGAAGAAGCACCTTCGCATCCTGCAAAAGGAGCTTGCCGATGGCAACCCGCTGCATTTCTCCCCCGCTCAGATCATAAGGGTGCATGCCACGTTTCTCTGAAAGCTCCAAAAATTCTGCTATCTCTTTTGCACGCTCTACATTTCCTTTTGCACTGTCCAAAAATTCTTCCCATACGGTATCATATTGAAATAAAATCTGCGGGCTTTGCGGAAGCATCGCAATACGCTTATCTTTTTCTCTGTAAATCTTGCCGCGCCGCTCCTTTAACACACCACTCAGCAATTTTAAAAGAGTACTTTTCCCTGCACCGTTTCCACCAAGGAGTGCGAAAACTTCTCCCTTTTCCAAAGATAGATCCAAACTTTTTAATATGTCCTGTCCATTTCTATCATATCGAAACCAAAGTTCTTTTGTACGAAGGACGACTTCTCCTCTCGCGCAGTTTTTCTCTTTTTTTTCTTCTTTAACTGTAATCTTTTGCTCGTTCAATGCAAGTCGTCCTTCTCGGACCGTTAATGGCAATACCTTCTTCGCATCATATTTTCCTTGCCTTTTCAATTCTGAGAAGATCCGCACAGCCGCCGGCAGACCTTCGTAAATTCTTGCTTGATTTTCTTTCTCGCTTAAAATCTGCGCCAACTTTTGTGGCGTCTCTAACATACTTTTTTTGCCATCTTCGATGAAAAGAATACGATCTGCCATCGGAAACACTTCCTCTAGCCGATGTTCGCAAAGAAGTACTGCCACACCAAGCTCCCGATTAATCTTATGCACCATGGAAAGTAAGCTAGACGCCGCCAGAGGATCCAGCATACTTGTAGGCTCATCTAATATGAGAAGTTCCGGATCCATAGCCATCACTGACGCCAGATTCAGCATCTGCTTCTGGCCGCCGGAAAGCTCCCACGTATTTTTATGAAACAGCGGTTCCATTCCAAAAAAGCTTGCCATCTCGCTCACTCTGCGCCGAATCGTCTGCACCGGCAGTGCCTCATTTTCCAGACCAAATGCAAACTCATGCCACACCGTATCCGTTACGATCTGGTTGTCCGGATTCTGTTGCACATATCCGATGCGAAATGCGTGTACATCCTCCGGTGTCTCTTCCAATGTTTTATTTTTATAATATACATTTCCTTCAAATTTCCCTATCGGTCGCATCTGCGGTTTTGCCATCCGAAGGAGAGTTGTCTTTCCACAGCCGGATGCTCCGCAAACGACAAGAAATTCTCCCTCCTCCATCGAAAAGGTAAGTTCATTTAACGCTTTATATTCCGCTTCCGGATAAGTAAAACTTACCCCTTCAAATCGTAAGAGTTCCATCTTCTATCTTCCTTCCATTGTATCCATCCTGGTATACTTAACAAAATAAAGAAAAACGCAAAAAACAGAAGGGTTTCTCTCCCCTCTGTCAGACTTTGCATTCTTGGGTAAAATTCCATCGTTCCGCAGCCAAGAAAACGCAGTACAAAACAAATAATCGACACGCTTCCCATTCCTATCAGGAAAATAATATCTTTCCCTTCAAACCGAAACAGGTGAAAGGTCGATCTTCTGCGCAGACCATATCCTCTCGCCTTCATAGAATCTGCCTGTTCTACAACATTTTCCAAACTCCACCCCAAAAGCACAGACACGGTTTTAAGCGCCTTTTTCACATTTTTCAAAAAAGGCTTTTCCTCGTCTCCTTCTAGCATCTTCTGCCCGTCCTGAATGTCCTTCATTTTTTTCGTCAGATCCGGAATATAATTCCAGGCCATCGTAATAAGAAGTGCACTCGACGGCGCGATCTGTCCAAAAAGATAAAGAAATTTATCGTTCGTCATAATCTTCTGATAGCAGGCAAACCATAAGATCAATGCTGCCATCGAAAGACCGGAAGTGATTCCATAGCCCAAAGCCTCCAGCGTGATCCACTGATCGCCGATGCGAAATAATGGTGTAATGCCACGATGATTAAAAAGGGGATTAACGATCGCTATAAATAATACGACCGGCAGCATCCATTTACACCACTTAAACGCTGCTCTTCCTTCTACATTATATAAGAAGAAAAGCGCACAGACACAGGCGAGCACCATCGCAAGTGGATGATGGCACAAAAGGATCAATACGATCACTGCCACAAAATATGAAAATAAACAGATCGGATGTAATTGTTCAAAGCTATTCATTTTTTTCCTTCCATTTTTCCGCCTGCTCCTTATCCGTTCCATCTAAGTCACTTCCAAGATCACAGCTATAGTTCCATTTCACTTCGTCGCCATCTTTTAACTTATAATTTCCACAGCTGACCTGTGCATATTTTCCATTCACGCTGTACATCCAGCCACTAAAACGACCGCCATCCTGCTCATACAGATTTCCAATTCCCTGGACATAAGCACTTTTTTCCCCACCGGAATATTCCATCTGAAGTCCTTTATCCTTCTGCACTTTCTGAAGCTGATCGAAGACAGAACTTCCTTTTTCCATCTTCATCTTCG
This sequence comes from Lachnospiraceae bacterium, assembly GCA_030538915.1. Classification (GTDB taxonomy): domain Bacteria; phylum Bacillota; class Clostridia; order Lachnospirales; family Lachnospiraceae; genus Dorea_D. The sequence continues at coordinate 5,236 of JAUNTC010000051.1, forward strand.
TTTTCTTCAGCATGCAGCCATCTTCCGGCAGTACACCCTTCCACTTCTTCTGCTTTGCCAGCCCTTTCTCAATTGCAGTGTCACACCGCACCTCCACCGTCACACGGATCTTCTCTCCACTCTTCTTTAAAGTAGAACGCTCTGGTGTCTCCTGTGCGCATCCTGCCAGCAAAAGACATATACTTAACATCGCTGTGATTTTCCACAGCCGCTGTCTTAAATGCATTCTTTTTCCACCTTTTTCTTCTTCTCTCCGCGATAAATGGTACAAAAAATAACCTTCCGCCTTTATGCCTCCGGATTGGTTCTTCCTATGATCTCCAGATACCCGTATCCTGTCTCGCAGTTATAGCCTACTTACGCCCCTTCTCAAGAAGCTTGTGCCTCTCAATGGCTCTGGCGCTTTCGTCCTGATTACAGTAGGGACAAAGTCTGTGGTGGGATCTCACCGCATGTTCCGCAAAATGCACAGCAAATGCATCTTTTTGTACCTGTCCAAACGACCATTTATTCGTATAATTCATAAAAATCTTACTATCACCACCTTTATTTGTCAAGCAAGGATGTACTGCAATTCTAATAAGAAAAGCAGAAGGACTTCCTGTCCACCGGACAGTCTCCTTCTGCTTTTCTTTACAACAGGATTATTCTTCCATACTCACTCGCTCGATATGCATGGCAAGATAACCAATCTCCATATCTTCCAGCGTCACCCGGAGTGCCTTACTCATATGCTCACAGACAATCTTCGCCAGTGCATAGGATTCCGGGAATTTATACTCTACGTAATCATTCATATTAATCTTCAAAGATTCTCCATTTAACGCTCTTGCCACCATATACTTAACATGATTCATGAGTCGATTATAACTAAGAGAAATGACATTAATATAAATACCTTTCTTTTCTTCGATCAGGGAAACACACTCTCGCACCGCCCCCGCCATCTGTATGGAAACAGATAACGATTCTTCTTCCAGTGCCGAATGAATGTGAAGTGCTACATAACCGACTTCATCGTCGTCGATCTCCACATCTTTCTCCTTTTTAAGCATCTCTTTTAACATGCCTGCAATTTTAAATTCGCTGTAGAATAACGCCTTAATGTCTTCGGTCAGCGGATTCGATATCTGTTCACCGCGCTTAAGCCGCTCCACTGCAAATGCAATATGGTCTGCCATCGGAAACAGGATACTTCTGTCTACTTTACCAAATTGCTTCTTTGCTTCATTCAGAATCTGATCCGCCATCTGAAAATACTCCGGCGCAATACTTTTAATAAGCTCTGAGGTATCTCCTTTTGTAGAAGTCTCTTGTAATGAATATACCGTGCATTCTTCCGGCTTTTCCATCTGCTCTCCTATTTTGCGTCCGAATCCGACTCCTTTTCCGAGAAGTACATATTCTTTCTGGTCTTTCAGATCAATCGCGATCACGCCATTGTGATTCAACACTTTACAAATACGATACATGTTTTTCCCACCCCTATCTGCATTTTTGCAGATCTCATTCACTCTTCTTAGTCTAACACATATCCTTCGTATTCACAAACTTGTTTTCGAACTTTTAATACCATAGATGGAGCAACTGAAAGCTCATCTACACCGATTTCCATAAATGTATCGGTAAGCTCCAGATCTGCACCAAGCTCTCCGCAGATTCCAACCCATTTTCCATATTTATGTGCATTTTCTGTCACCATACGGATCATACGGATGACTGCTTTATGATGTGCATTGTAAAAATCATCCAGTTTTGCATTCTGACGGTCGATTGCCAACGTGTACTGTGTCAGATCATTCGTTCCGATACTGAAGAAATCTACCATCTGCGCCAGCTCATCGCTGACCATCACTGCTGCAGGTGTCTCAATCATAATTCCCTGTTCCGGAATTTCATATGGAATGCCTTCTTCTTTTAATTCTGCTTCCACTTCATTTACAATCTTCTGGATACGAATCACTTCTTCCTCCGATGTGATCATCGGATACATTACTGACAGATTGCCATATGCTGCTGCGCGAAGCAATGCACGAAGCTGTGTCTTAAAGATTTCCGGCTGTTTCAGGCAGATACGGATTGCACGATATCCCATTGCCGGGTTTTCTTCTTCTTCCAGTCCGAAATAATCCACCTGCTTATCTGCACCGATATCTAATGTACGGATGATCACTTTTTTTCCTGCCATCGTCTGTAAAACCTGACGATATGCGCGGAATTGCTCTTCCTCCGTTGGGAAATCTTCTCTTCCAAGATATAAAAACTCACTTCGGAACAAGCCAACTCCTTCGGCATCATTTGCCAGTACGGAAGCGATATCGCCTACATTTCCGATATTCGCATACAGATGTACTTTTTTTCCATTCTTTGTACACGTTTCTTTCCCTTTGTATTTCTGCAGAAGTGCTTCTTTTTCCTTTTCCTCCTGCATCTTTTCCTTTGCAGCTGCACATTGTTCTTCTGTCGGCTCTATAATAAATGTTCCTGTAAATGCATCCAGCACGGCAGTCATACCGTTTCCCAGCTTGTTAAGATCCATCTGCGTTCCGATCATCGCCGGAATATTCATCATTCGAGCAAGGATAGCTGTATGTGAGTTGGAAGAGCCATGCACAGTAACAAATCCAAGGATCTTATCTTTATCAAGCTGTACCGTCTCACTCGGTGTAAGATCATCTGCCACAATAATAGAAGCTTCTTCTCCTGCTTCCATTCCCTGACTGTTTCCATTCAGGTTCTCAACGAGACGATTGGAAATATCTTTCACATCTGCCGCTCTTGCCTGCATGTAGTCATCATCCATCGCAGCAAACATTTCTGCAAAATTATCTCCGGTCACTGCAACCGCATAGGAAGCGCCTACGCCTTCTGTACGGATCATATTGCGGATTGCATCCTGATAATCAGCATCTTCTAACATCATCTGATGCACTTCGAAAATTGCTGCACTTGCTTCGCCAACTTCACTCAACGCTTTATCATATAAATGCTGAAGCTGTTCTTTTGATACTTCAACTGCTTCTTCCACTTTTTTGATCTCTGCTTCCGGATCTTCTACTTTTTCTCTTTTTACCTGTACATCCTGTTTCTTAAGAACAGTGACTGGTCCAAGGGCAATGCCCTTGAACACCGGTTTCCCTTTATATTCCTGTGCCATAATCCTCTACCTCAATGATATTTACATTCTACAGATTTGCTTCCAAAAATGCTTTGATTTCCTCTGCTGCCACTTCTTCATCTGCACCTTCAACTGTCACACGTACTTCCTGTCCGCATTTGATCCCAAGTGCCATTAAAGCCATCAGTCTTGTCACTTCTGCAGATTTTTCATCTTTGTAGATTGTAATCTTACTTTCGTATTTTTTTGCCTCTTTTGCAAGCATTCCTGCCGGTCTTGCGTGGATTCCCTGTGCGTCTTTTACTGTGTACATAAATTCTTTCATCTGTTTAATCTCCTTTTCGTTTTATTAATATGTTTTTATTAGTATCTGTCTATTGCAAATAATGGTTCTCCGGCTTTGATCTCTCCTTCTGCCAGAAGTCTTACTTTTTCATTGTCTTCCAATTCCGTACAAAGGATTGGTGAACAAAGCGACGGTGCATGTCCTTTCAGAAAATCAATATCAATTTCCATCAGTTTCTCGCCCTTTTTCACTTTCTGTCCATTTTCTACAAATACATGGAATCCTTCTCCATTCAGGCTTACTGTATCAATACCGATATGGAGCAGCAGTGAAAGTCCACTGTCTGTCATAAATCCGATTGCATGTTTTGTATCAAACACGAATACAACTTCTCCATCTTCCGGTGCTACAATCTGTGCATTTTCCGGTGTCACAACTGCGCCGTCTCCCATCATACGTCCGGCAAATCCTTCATCCGGTGCTGTAGAAAGATCCGCTGCCAGACCTGTGATCGGACTGGACACGATAATTGTCTCTTTTACTTCTTTTGCTTCGTTTTCTGCAGTTGTATTTTCTTCTTTTGTTACCACAGCCTCTTCTGTCTGTGAAACGATTTCTTCATCCGGTGCTGTTTCTAAGTAGTCTTCAAAGTTTGACTTGATCACTGTAACCTTCGGTCCGTAAATAATCTGCACTCCATTTCCTTTATGAACCACTCCGGAAGCTCCTGTCGCTTTCAAAATGCTGTCTTGTACAAGCTCCGGTTTGTAGACTGTGCAGCGAAGTCTTGTAGCGCAGCAATCTACGTCAGAAATATTTTTCTTTCCACCAAGTCCTACGAGAATTCCTTCCGATACTGCATCCTCCGGATTTGCTGCTGCACCTTCTTTTCTTGCGTTGACATCCGCTCTCGTATAAAGCTTTACTTCTTCCGCGTCGTCACGTCCCGGTGTCTTCAGATCCATTTTCTTGATCAGGAAACTAAACAGGAAATAATAAACGATAAAATATCCAACTCCGACGATCACAATCCAGATCCAGTTTGTCTTTTTATTTCCCTGTAAAATTCCAAACAAGAACATATCGATCAGTCCACCGGAGAATGTCATTCCGACACCAACCTTAAAGACGTGCATCAGCATATAAGCAAGTCCTGCGAATACGCAGTGGATTCCGTACAGTACAGGTGCAACAAATAAGAATGTAAATTCCAGTGGCTCTGTAATTCCTGTCAGCATAGAAGTCAGTGCTGCGGATAATAATAAACCTGCAACTGCTTTCTTCTTTTCCGGCTTTGCTGTCTTATACATTGCAAGTGCTGCTCCCGGTAATCCGAAGATCATAAGTGGGAATTTCCCGCTCATAAATCTTGTCGCAGATACTGCAAAATGTTTTACAGACGGATCTGCAAGCTGTGCAAAGAAAATATTCTGTGCACCTTCGATTGTTTTTCCGGCCACCTCTAATGTTCCGCCTACACCAGTCTGCCAGAATGGAAGGTAGAATACGTGATGCAGTCCAAACGGGATCAGCAGACGCTCCATAAATCCATAAACCCATGTTCCTGCATAGCCGGATTTTAAAACAAGATCTCCAATGTGGTAAATACCAGACTGGATCACCGGCCATACAAAGAACATTAAAATTCCGACTCCTACATAGACCAGTCCGGAAATGATCGGTACAAACCTTGTTCCGCCAAAGAATGATAACACCTGCGGAAGTTCGATCTTATAGAAGCGATTATGCAATGCCGCAACTCCCAGTCCTACGATAATTCCACCGAACACTCCCATCTGCAGGGAAGTAATTCCACATACATCTGCAACCGCTCCTTCTAGCATTGCATCTGCTCCACCGTTTACCGTGATCAGCGCTCCGATCGATGCATGCATAATGAAAAATGAGATTACCGAAGCAAGTGCCGCAACTTCTTTTTCTTTCTTTGCCATACCAATTGCAACACCCATTGCAAAAATGACCGGTAAATTAGTGAAAATAATGTTTCCGGCAGCGCTCATGACCTGTAAGATCATATTCATCACTGTTCCTGGCCCCATAACATTCATCAGGCCATACGTTTTGAGCATTGTTTCATTGGTGAACGATCCACCAAGTCCGAGCAACAGTCCTGCTACAGGAAGAATTGCAATCGGAAGCATAAAGGATCTTCCGACTCTCTGCAAAACTCCGAAAATTTTGTCTTTCATTGTTTCTCTTCTCCTTTACATTTCAGTTATCGTGTATCCGTTTTCAACATTTATACAGGAGAAAATCGCACAAAAAAAGACATTGCCCCTACATAAATATCAAAATACTTATGCACGGTTAATGCCTGCTTACTCAGTAACACACCATGTATGTTATATTTATAACATGTAAAAAAAAGAAAGTCAAGATGTAAATTTTGTAGAAATCACATACAAAATTTACACCCTGACTAACTACCTTAATTTATCAAACTATACGTTATATTCTATTTACCATAGTAGCATTTCAGATACATTTCTTTGATTTCTTTCATCAGTGGGTATCTTGGGTTTGCACCTGTACACTGATCATTGAATGCCTGCTCTACCATGTCATCTAATGTATCAAGGAAGTATTTCTCATCGATGCCGTAGTCTTTGATTGTTTTCTTAATTCCAATCTTCTCTTTCAATTCCTCGAGTTTTGCAAGGAAGTTTTCAAATACTTCTTCATCTGTATTACCCTGGCATCCTGCGAAACGTCCAAGCTCTGCATAGCGGGCAAGTGCGTGTGGATACTGGTACTGAGAAAATGTTCCCATCTTAGTCGGTACTTCTGCTGCATTATATCGCATAACTTCTGTTAAGATCACTGCATTTGCAACACCGTGTGGTAAGTGATGGAATGCTCCTAATTTATGAGCCATTGAGTGGTTCAGTCCAAGGAATGCATTTGCAAATGCCATACCTGCCATACAAGATGCGTTTGCCATGTTCTGTCTTGCGTCCGGATCATTTGCACCATTTTCGTATGCAGAAGGAAGGTTATCAAATACCATCTTCACTGCTTTCATAGCCAGACCATCTGTGTAATCTGTTGCCATGATAGATACATATGCCTCGATCGCATGTGTCATAACGTCAATACCAGATGCACTTGTTAATCCCTTTGGTGCTGTCATTGCATTGTCTACATCAACGATAGCCATATTCGGAAGTAATTCGTAGTCTGCGATTGGCCATTTTACTCCTGTCTCTGCATCTGTAATAATTGCAAATGGAGTTACCTCAGATCCTGTTCCAGAAGATGTTGGGATAGCTACAAAGTAAGCTTTCTCTCCCATTTTCGGGAATGTAAATACTCTCTTACGGATATCCATGAAGTCCATAGCCATGTCTTCGAAGTTTGCTTCTGGATGCTCATACATTACCCACATAATCTTTCCTGCATCCATTGCAGATCCACCACCGAGTGCGATAATTGTATCCGGCTCAAATGCACGCATCATATCTGCACCTTTCTGTGCGCACTGTAATGTCGGGTCTGGAGCTACTTCATAGAAGCATGTATGCTGGATTCCCATCTCGTCGAGTTTCTCTTCGATCGGTTTTGTATATCCATTCTTATATAAGAAGCTGTCGGTTACGATAAATGCTTTTTTCTTATGCATTACAGTTCCGAGCTCATCCAATGCTACAGGCATGCAGCCTTTCTTAAAGTATACTTTTTCCGGTGTTCGAAACCACAGCATGTTCTCTCTCCTCTCAGCTACCGTCTTAATGTTGATCAAATGTTTTACGCCTACGTTCTCTGATACAGAGTTTCCACCCCAAGAACCACATCCAAGTGTAAGAGATGGAGCCAGTTTGAAGTTGTAAAGATCTCCGATACCACCCTGTGAAGAAGGTGTATTAATAAGGATACGGCAAGTTTTCATTGCTGCAGCATGTTTTGCGATCTTTTCTGTCTGTGCCGGATGTACATATAAGGAAGCTGTATGTCCATATCCACCGTCAGCTACAAGCTGAGCAGCTTTTCCAAGTGCCTCATCGAATGTTTTTGCTCTGTACATTGCAAGTACCGGAGATAATTTTTCATGTGCAAATTCTTCGGAAATGTCAACAGATTCTACTTCTCCAATAAGGATTTTTGTATCTTCCGGGACTTTTACACCTGCAAGTTTTGCAATCTCATAAGCTGATTTTCCAGGAATCTTATTGTTAAGCGCTCCGTTGATGATAATTGTCTTACGAACTTTATCAAGCTCTTCTCCTGGTTTCAGGAAATAGCATCCACGGTAAGCAAATTCTTTCTTTACTTCTTCATAAACACTGTCCAGTACAGTTACAGACTGCTCTGATGCACAGATCATACCGTTATCAAATGTCTTAGAATGGATGATTGAGTTTACTGCCATTCTTACATCTGCTGTATCGTCGATGATAACCGGTGTATTACCAGCTCCAACTCCGAGTGCCGGTTTACCGGAAGAGTAAGCTGCTTTAACCATTCCAGGACCACCTGTTGCAAGGATAATATCTGCATCTCTCATAACAGTATTCGTCAGTTCCAGTGACGGTGCATCGATCCATCCGATAATACCTTCCGGAGCTCCTGCTTTTACTGCTGCATCTAAAACAACTTTTGCTGCTGAGATTGTAGATGCTTTTGCTGCCGGGTGTGGGCTGATGATGATTGCATTTCTTGTCTTTAAACAGATCAATGTTTTAAAGATTGCAGTTGATGTTGGGTTTGTAGTAGGAATAACCGCTGCAACAAGTCCGATTGGTTCTGCAATTTTCTTAATTCCGTACGCTTTGTCTTCTTCGATCACGCCACATGTTTTTGTATTTTTATATGCATTGTAAATATACTCTGCTGCGTAGTGGTTTTTGATTACCTTGTCTTCAACGATTCCACGTCCAGTCTCTTCCACTGCCTGTTTTGCGAGTGGAATACGCATTTTATTTGCTGCCATCGCTGCTTCGAAGAAAATCTTGTCAACCTGCTCCTGTGTGTATGTAGCAAAGATTTTCTGTGCTTCTCTCATTGCCTTCATTTTTGCTTCAAGAGTTTCCACGCTGTCAATGATTGTTGGTACTGTCTCTTTTTTCTTTGCCATCTTATGACCCTCCTGTGAATGGTGTATGTGATTTCTTTTCTATGGGTCATACTATACACGACTGTTAATTATTTGTCAATCGCTTTTTGATATTTTTTTCACATATTTGTTAAATTTTAAACCAGCGACAAAAACATCTCATGGAAGCTTCCAAGCTGTCTTCCGTATGCATTTCTCTTTACACATACCGGCATTCCCCGTTCGTATAAGTTATATGATCCTTCCGGAGCCGCTGACGAAGAAATATTATGACACGTTATTCTTCTATTCCTGTACCGTATCTAATTTTGAACAGTACACACTTGCGAAATTTATGGCAAATGGAAGTTTTGAAAAGCATATCAACTGGCTTCGTAATTATTATCAGGTAAAGAGAGATGCAATCCTTACAACATTCAAAAACAGTCCACTGAAAAATTATATTACGATCACGGAAGAAGAGTCCGGCGTGCATTTTCTTATGCATATCAACACAAAAAAAAGCGAGGATGAGCTTCTCCTTGCCGCTCGCGCAAAGAAAATTAAACTGGCACCTCTCTCCGCATATTATCAGAACTTCGACAATCCGACATCGACCAACACTTATGTGATGAATTATTCTTCTATTGATCTTAGAAAGCTTGATGAAATCACCGATTCGTTATATAAAATCGTAAAGTAAAAGAGAGTTCGCAAAATGCGAACTCTCTTTTATTACACTCAGTGTACAAAACTCAAAATTATTTAAGGTTAACTTCAGCACCCTCTGCCTCAAGTTTAGCTTTGATTTCCTCAGCCTCAGCTTTAGAAGCGCCTTCTTTAACTACCTTAGGAGCTCCGTCAACTACTTCTTTAGCTTCTTTTAATCCAAGTCCTGTGATCTCACGAACAACTTTGATTACTTTAACCTTGGAAGAACCTGCAGAAACTAATTCAACGTCAAATTCGTCTTTCTCTTCTGCCGCTGCTGCCTCTCCGCCTGCTGCTGCAACTACAACGCCTGCTGCCGCAGATACACCAAATTCTTCTTCGCATGCTTTAACTAATTCGTTTAATTCTAATACTGATAATTCTTTGATTGCTTCAATCATCTCAGCTGTTGTTATTTTAGCCATTTTGTTTTTCCTCCATTTTTATGATTTTTCGATTATTCTTCTGTCGCTTCCGCTGTCTCTTCAGCCGGAGCTTCTGCCGCTGCCGGAGCCTCTTCTGACGCCGGAGCTTCCTCTGCCGCTACTTCACCGCCCTGTTCAGCGATCTGCTTAATAACACGGGCAAAGTTTGTAATTGGTGACTGTAAGCTTCCAAGCAGTTTGGAAAGCAGTTCTTCTCTTGACGGGATCTTGGATAATTCCGTAAGTCCTGCAGTGTCATAAACTGAGCCTTCAATCACACCAGCTTTTAATTCAAGGGCTTTCGCATCCTTAGCGAACTTGCAGAGAATTCTTGCCGGAGCAGTCGCGTCCTCTTTAGAGATCGCAATAGCGCTCGGTCCTGCAAGATGCTCTTCCAAAGCAGCATACTCTGTCCCTTCAAAAGCTCTTTTCATCATTGTGTTCTTGTATACCTTGTAGATGATCCCGGCATCTCTGAGCTGCTTACGCAGTTCT
>JAUNTC010000052.1 GCA_030538915.1 Lachnospiraceae bacterium
GAGCATGCCTCAATATCTCTGAAAACTGCTTAGTTCTTTCGGATTTATTTCCTGACATTTCTGCAAATGTTGTCAGCTGAATCAACCTTGGAGTGAGTGCTGCATCAAGGATACCATCCTCATTTATACTTCCGCCTGCTCCTGGAAAAGCCGGTAATATTCTCCCTTTTCCAACAATATCTTCCCATTTATTGTAACTGTCCAGTGAATTTGTCATTGTAACAATCGTATTACTTTTATTATTTTTCAATTCATTATTTCTTAAAGCCTCAAGTCTTTTACCCCAGTGCCACATCCAAGATCATCATCAAACTAAATCCAAGTGCAAAGAAAAGCGTACCGATATTTGAATGATGTCCCTGAGACATTTCCGGAATTAGTTCTTCAACCACGACATATAACATGGCTCCTGCTGCAAAGCTGAGTAAATATGGTAATGCCGGGATTACCAGCTGTGCGGCAAGAATCGTCATTACTGCTCCAATCGGTTCAACGACTCCTGAAAGTACACCTCCCAGAAATGCCTTTCTCTTACTTTCACCCTCTGCCCTAAGCGGCATGGATATAATCGCTCCTTCTGGAAAATTCTGGATAGCAATTCCAAGTGATAAAGCAAGTGCACTTGTTGCTGTAATCTGTGCATTTTCAGCAAGAAATCCTGCATACATTACACCAACTGCCATACCTTCAGGGATGTTATGTAATGTAACTGCCAACACCATCATCGTAGTACGGCCAAGTTTGCTTTTCGGTCCCTCTGCCTGATCACTTCCAACATGAAGATGCGGAATCAAATGATCAAGTGCGAGTAAAAACAATATACCAATCCAGAACCCAACAACTGCCGGAACAAACGATAAAGTTCCCATATTCTCAGATTGTTTAATTGCTGGAATCAGAAGACTCCAGATTGAGGCCGCAACCATTATACCTGCTGCAAACCCTGCAAGTGCACGTTGCACCGACTTACTAAGTGTTTTTCTCATAAAAAACACACATGCTGATCCTATCGTTGTTCCAACAAATGGAATCAGTATACCCTCAAAAACATTCATTAGCATTATGTTTTCCTTCCTATATACTCGAAAAAAATGTCATATGGTGGCAAAAGTAATTATCTTCAGCGGTATAGTATTAGTTCTATAGCTTGTTGATTATATTCCCTAATATCTATTATTCTATAATCTTTCATACTTTAATTTTGTTAGTTTTAGCTAACTAGCAACTATAAAGAAAACCGTGCAAAAGCAAACTGTAATTTCACACGGTTTCTCTTATGTTTAAGTATATCACTTACGAAATCATATAACAATATTATTCTTTCAACAATTTGCAAAACCTAAAATGACTCTATTTACGTCACATTTTATCCGAATACTTGCTTCAACCCTCCTACAACATCCTCATTTTTCAGCCCAAATCTTTTCAATGAATTTTGATCAAATGGTTCCTGCTCCAACAAGTCAATAAAGCTATGTATATCGGCATCTACTGCTATCGGCAATTCTTCTACTTTTTCAAGCATAAGCTCCGAATCAATACGCAAAACTCCGGAGTTAATGCTTCAACAATCAAAACCATATCCAGATCTCTTGTAGCCCTGAAATTTACTTCATTGCTTTCAAACAGAATATCACAAGCTGCACCACCTATTAAAACATACTGTTCTTCATAATCTGCAAAGTACTTCTGAAATGTATCTAATCCTTTGACCATACATATTCCTCCAACATCTCATTAATAGAAATATCTACCCGTTCCTCTTCTTGCTCTTCTCCTGTAAGTGACAATACTACGCTCAAGGGATCTTGAAATCCTTTTCCTAAAAAATCAATGAAATATCCCAGTTCCAAAACAACACAACCAATTTCTTCTAATTCGCTCACTTGTTTTTCCACTTTCACTCCACTAGCTTTCAGTTCTCTCTTTGTTACTGCATAAGTAGGGTAAACATTATCTGACAAAAGAGAATACTCACATAAAGCAGAAATACCTGCTTTCTTTTCTATTTTCATATCTTCTCTCAGAACAAATCTTCGAATCACTGGATTTCTTAACACACGCTCAATCTGCTGCCATAATTGTTTTCGGTCATCCGGAATATTGATAACTCTTGATTTACCTTTCATGCCCAACACATCAATATTTAAATATTCCAGTTCATCAAAACACCGACTTGCAGATTTTGTTGACACTCCTATTCGTTTCGCTGCATCAGATACTTTCACTTCATTCCATCGTTCATAAATAGCCATCAAGAGCATTTTTTGCGTCAAAAATGAAATCAAATGAACTGGTGCCAATTCTCTTTCATTTACCTTACTCAGCAAATATCCAATAAATGGGAGAAATACCTGCTTCCCTTCTATTACAAAAGGAATTCCTTCTTCCATCATTTTTTCCTTTATATAAAATGTTGTTCGATCAAGAAATATTGCACAATTTAATCCTGTCATTTTTTCTACGCCAGCTCTGTCTCTACGTAACATAACAAGTCCGACATCATCTTTTGGATGAATAGCCATCCATAACGCACCATTCGTCTCTACTGTAAAAATTTCATACCTTCCACGATATACTAACGGAAGCTTTTTATATACCTCTTTATTCTCCGTCATTATTACATTTTGCCGTAATATTTTTTCCAAAAATTCTTTCTCATCACGCCACTCATCACTTTTTGTACCTGCATAATAAATAAGCATTTATTCACCACCCACACATCATATTATTTTGTTCAATTTCAGTAGGCAATCCTAAAATAATCCAAAGATTATTGGAATGTAGCGTGTGCTTATCATACTGTACTTGAGTTGTATTCTCATAATACTTTGCATCAATGATAAGTATCTTGAAACCTTGCGACAGCATAATATCTGACTGCATCAGCTTTATCCTTCCATCCGTTGTAGTCTGTAGCAAACCTTTCAGTACCAGATAACATATCGAAATAAGCATACGATAAGTCTGGTTGTTCCTTGAATACTGCAGGCTCCAATTAATGGTATGCACATCCATTTCCTGAACCTCATCAAAAAATACCAATAGCCTTTTAATTTCCTTTTTTCTTGTCTTATCAATATCAGTATGAAGAAGCTTCAACATAGTAGTCTTGATAATTCGATTCATAAATGTATTCACTGAAAACTCATCATAAGTGCAGACCATTTGCCTTCTAAGCATACAATGTATTTCGGATAATTATCACGAATGTTATCATATGCACCAAACTCACGTTTGATTGTTTCTGGAGCAACAGTACGCTTTTCATTTTTCAAAAACTTTGCAAGAGAGGTCGCTGAAAAGGTCGTTCCTACATTAGCAACCACATAAGCAATAATGCGTTCCAACAGTTCAACATCACGGATTTTATTCCTCTTCACAATATCTTTAAGCTGAACAGGGTTAAATAAATCATGAAGATATTGCCTGGATGGCTCATCTGCATATTGAAGATTTGCAAGATATGGCATGCCTCCGGCAAGCAAATACTTTTGAAAACACTGTTGATTTGTATCGTTCGGCGAAATCATTCGGTACAACTCCATGAATTCTGCAAAAGAAAATGGATAAATCACAAACTCCAAATATCTACCGCCTAAATAAGTCGCAAGTTCACCAGACAACAACTTTGCATTCGATCCGGTAATATAGATATCACAATCCAACGAAACGCGAAATGAGTTGATGCACTTCTCCCAATCTCTGACTTCTTGAATCTCATCAAAAAAAGATAGACCTTGCCATCAATGTTCTTAGTGCGTTTGGTGATTTCTTCATGCAGCGTTTAAGCAGCTTGCAGATGCGAATAGCTCATATCCTCAAAATTAATGGAAATAAACTGTGTTGGATCAACACCCAATTCCACAATTTCCTGTTTGATTAGTTCCAACATGACCGACTTTCCACAACGGCAAATTCCAGTCATGACTTTTATTAATTCCGATCTGATAAAAGGACGTATACGCTTCATATACAATTCGCGTTTTATCATAAACTTCTCAACCTCAATGGTCTTCAAAAACCGCGGACGCTTTATTTCTTGCTTTTTACAATCATCCATATTCCCGGTACAAGAAGCAGAAAGCTTACAACTATGGCAAACACAGAAGCTTCTCTGCCACTAGATTCCTCGCCTTTGATCACAGTGTCTCTGTCCAGTTCTCCCTTCTGCAGATTATCCAAGACTCCCTGTGCATGTTTAATGGTATCTTTATCTTGTATTCCAAATACCGTCACCATTTCTCCGTCTTTTACTTTCGGAACTGTATAATTGTAACGCCGGTCTCCTTTTTTATAATAGTCATCACCCATTCTTTCGACTCCGATATAAGTATCGCCTTTGTTCTTCCGTTCTCGTACAAGAGTAAGTCCTACCTTTTCTAAGTCTTTTTTGTCAAATTTGTATTTTTCATATAGGATGATATTTTCCAAAAAATCATCGGACAAATGATAATTTCCCACATCTGCCTTGCCTGTAAAATATGCAGTGTCACCTACGGATGATTTCCATTCTCTGTTTTCTTCCGTAGCTGGAAGGTTCCACTCCTTCAAATCCAATTTCTGAGCACTTCGCCCCATTCGCGGCACATCAAGTGCAATCTTAAGTTTCTCGTCATAAGCAGGCTTTGTTACCTTTAGCTTTCCGCAGACGATCACAGGCTTTCCATCATTTGCCGGATCTATTTTTCCGGTTCCTACATAGACGGCATCTGCCATAACCTTATCTGTCTCCGGGCCATTGACAAACAGCCCTTTCAAGGTTAAGCCTCCCCATATAAGACCGATCAATGTAAGAACGATTCCAAGACCCTTTCTGGATTTCTTAGTTTTTGTCTTCTTTGTTTCCTTATTCATGTTCCACCTCCTGTTTTTATCCTATGGATGCATAATCATATATACCGTCATAATGTATAGGATCAACGGTATCAGTAGAATCCATTTAGCCTCTGTATTCTTCAACAGATAACGTACATTTTTCCAGCGTGCCTGTCTGATTTTTTGACGTTCTTCTTTCAAGTGGATCCGTCTTCGTCCTCCATTTTCCAAAAGCTCATAAACCACCGGGGAATCATATACCTGGATTCGCCCAAAAACGACAAAACCAGCCATCGAGATTGGTACGGACAGACACATCCATATCACATTGCTACTGTAGTCGAGTTGTGAAAATAAGGACCAGTCACCGGAGCGGACACACTGGATTGCAGTAAGTACCCATGCCAGCAGACAGGTAGACGCATTTATAAGTAGCAGAAGGATTGCCATCTTTGCAATGCGTCCTTTGGAATAAAAGCCAAGCTGTACCGGAAGCTCCCGCCCTTGGACAGTTTCAAAAAATACCGGTTCCATAGCAGGCTTTTCTTTTTTCTTTCTGCTCTTTTTTTGCTCCTCTTCCTCGCTGATGCTCTTGTAAATCTTTCTTTTGACTCTGGCCCGTCTTCCGTTGCTGAATGCGGTAAATAAAATTAATGCCGCCACAAGCCCAATTGTACCGATCAGTTCCAGTAATTCTTTCGGATCCATCGCTACGCCTCCATAATTTCGGAAGGCGAAATAAATAAATATCATAACTGCAATTGTTCCAAGCAACGGTTCTATGATCCATGGATAAGTTTTTATATCTTTTTCTGCAAGCACAGACACCTTTCCCGTCTGCCCATTCACTGCTGCCTGTACCTCGCCACAGTCCATAAAATAAACCGGGAGGAAAGCTGGCATTCTTAAAAGTGCTTCGGCAGAAGGCTGCAATGAAAGTCCCGTTGTCTGCATCGTTTGCTCGACGGTAGGACGATACTCTTCTGCAACTTCTTCAAATACACGGCGTCTAAGCTCTGGGCCATCTGCTGTCGGAACTTCTGCTGCATGACCGGCGATATAGCCAAATTGAAATGGTTCCAGATCATCCCATATAAATGGTTCCATTCCATTTAGCAAGAGGTTATTGCAGCGATCGGTCACATTCACCGCCACATGTTCTAAAAAACCTCCGCAGACATAGCGCCTTTCCGAATTATCTCTGCTCACTTGGAAACGAATCGGGCCTTTGATCAGCTCATATGGCAAATAGATTCCTTTCAGCTTTTTCCTATTTTCATTTAAAATTCTGGATTCTTTTTGATCTGGATGTTTCTCGATCCATTCTACCAGTGCTTTTTCTGCCTGCTTTCGATTTCGTTTAAATGGAATCAGCACCTCCGGAAATCCATCTCCCATCTGGACATCCGACCGCAGAATCTTTGACTGGCAGAAGATACAGGTTTCTGCCACCTCATGCTCTTTCACAATTACCCGGGCTCCACAATTGGGACACTCACAGGCAATTGTCTGACTATCCGGAAGTTCCTGCTCCATTGCAATTTTTGCGAGACTGCGAAATTCCTTCAGTTCCTTTAACGGAATATCTGTTCCGGTTTCTTCTCCGCAGTACGGGCAGTGATAATTTTGCGTTCGAATATCGTATTGTGCAGGTGCCCCACAGCTGGCACAGTGAATGGTCATTATCTTATTCTGCTCCATATGCTGATTTCCTCCTTTCTATCCCGTCTTTTTAGAATTCGCCTTTTCCTCCACCGTGTTTTGTTCCGGAGGAAGATTTATGGGTTGTACTTCCACTTCCGTTATTACTCTTTTCTTCCTTCTTAACCCTATCTACTTTACTGTATAGGAAAAGATCCTGCTGCGTTGTAAGCTTCATACTTCCCTTTTTTACATAATTAGCAGCTGCAAGTCCATCCGCTATTTTCTACAGGTCTTGGGCTTCCACACTCCGGACAGAATTTTCCGGTTGATGTTGCTCCACACTGACAGGTCCAGCTGTCTGCTGCCGGCTGTGCTACCGGCTGTACTTGTTGCTGTACCGGCTGCTGTTGCTGCTGGCCCATTGCAAACAGATTTTGTGCATTCATACCACTTGCATTTGCAGCCATACCCATTCCCATGAATCCGGTCATTGCACCACCGGCATTGTTTGCTGCTGCCTTCATTGCATCGATCTGTCCGCCTACCATGCGGGCTGCTGCCGTATTTGGATTGGTCGTCATAGCATTTTCTTCCCACTCAGTCAGTTTCTGACGCTGATCTTCTGGGATCGTTAATGAATTGATATTGAAAGAAAATACTTCAATACCGCGTTTTTCTTTCCATGTTTTAGACAAAACATCATTTAACGCATCTGAAATTTCCAGCGTATGTGCAGGAATCTCATAATACTGGATCTTCTGTGCGGAAAGCGTTGCCAATGCTGGCTGCAGGGCTGTCATAAGCTCACCTTTTAAACGCGGTGCAATCTCTTCGCACTCATAATCTTGTTCCACATTTCCACATACATTCGTATAGAATAAAAGTGGATCTGTAATGCGATAAGTAAAGTTACCATTGCATCGAATGTCCACCGACAGCTTATATCCCAGCTCCTCACTGACTACTACACGGAACGGGATCGGATTCGCTGTTCCATAGAGGATTTCGCCCATTTCCTTTGTGTTGATATAGTAAACCCGCTGATCCTTTCCGGTATCTCCGCCAAATGCAAAACGTTTTCCAACTGTTTTAAATGTCTCACGGATACTGTCCCCCAGCTTTCCTGTAAAAATACTTGGTTCGGAAGAAGTATCATAAGTAAATTCTCCCGGTTCTGCACATACTTCAACAATCTTTCCCTGCTCTACGATCAACATACACTGTCCGTCTGCAACTGCAATGCCACTTCCATTGGAAATAATATTGTCATTTCCTTTTTTGTTAGAAGAACGTCCGGAAGTCCGTTTTTGTCCCTTTGTTACCAATACATCTTTTCCCAATGCTTCACAATAGAAAAACTCCTTCCATTGATCTGCAAGTGTACCACCTAATGCTCCCATACCAGCTTTAATTAATCCCATATAAATTCTCCTTTCTGATCCTGATTTTCCCATGCTCTTATCTTGTCCTTAGGATAACAGATTTTTCTGAAAAGATATATAATGTTTTTAAGATATCTGATAATTTTAAACACTTTTGTTATTTCTCCCGAAAAACTAGGCGTAAGAAAAGCCGGGAAGCAACTTTTCTAAGTTGCCTCTCGGCCTCGCCTTGAATTAAAATAAATATTTTTCCATTTCTTTCTTATAACCTCTGTGTTCCGTTACAGAAAGAGTATGTGTGATCAGGTTGACACCCGGTGTAAGATTAAGTTCGATAAGTGATGGTCCATCTTCTTCGATACTTACATCCCATCCAAGATATCCAACCAGGTTGTATTTTTCTACGGCATCCTTAATCATCTCAACTGCTTCGTGATACATCGGGATTTCAAAGCCTTTGATCTTTGTTCCTGTAACCGGATGATATTCCACAATATTTCCATACTGATTGATTCCATCCGTTGCGATTACTCCCTTTTCCATATCTACGACAGCTGCGATTCCACCTGCATGAAGATTGTCAACGACAGAATTTTCTCCCCCCATCTTCTGTACAACATAGGCAAAGTCAAACTTCTTTCCATCGGCAGTTACCGGCTGTACATCCGATGAAACAGTGACAAATCGCAATGTATTTACAGCTGTTGATGAAAGCTCATTTAATTTATGATGCTGAATTACATACTTTTCTACAACACCTGATTCATAGGAAGTCACTTCATCATACACTTCTTTCAAATTCTCTTCTGTAAGATCAAATGGTACTGCGCCTCTTCCTCCATTCAGACTTAATGGCTTGTAGAAAACTTTCTTAATTCCTTTGAATGTTTCACAAAATTCTTCAAAGGTTGTGCCTTCTGTTGTAACCCATGGTCTTTTTACGTATTCCATAAGATGTTTATTTGTAGCATCCTTATCGCAAAGGAGAAGATTAAAGCTCTTATCTGTGTTATATCTCTTTGTGATCTTTTTGGACATGCTTTTAAAGAACATCTCATTCTGTACATTTTCCGGATACTTGTACATCTGGAATTCCGCATACTCTTCGAACAGACAGCCGGTACGGTCAGCTGCTTCCTGCATAATGGATTCTGCCTTTTCTTTACTCCATCCGGTCTCTTCTATGACGCGTTCCACTGCTTTTTTCTGCTTTCTTACTATGACTCTCTTTCTTCGTTCTTTTCTGGCCACAACTTTTTTCTGCTTTTCCATCTGCTCTTCATCTGTCATATTGTAAAATGCATATTTAAGATATGTATGGAAAGTACAACCCGTTCTTTCGCGCGCTTCCTTCATTTTATTCTTCGCAGTTTTTGTATCCCAACCTGTCGCTTTTGCAACTGCTTTTACGTAAAGCTTATTATTTCTTTTACTATATTTAGATTTCTTATTGACTGCTTCCCCATCAGCTGATTTCTGACGGTTCTCTCTAGTGCTTACATAGAACACACCGCCAAGAATCGTCCATACAGCCAGGCACAGATACGACTCTTTGCTGAGCGAGCATCCTAAACTGCCAATTGGAATAAGAAGAAGTATTGTAAATACTAATGCAAATACCATTCCAAAAGCACCTGTAAACATTACATTTTTATTCTTTTCTTTGCGTGCAAATTTAAAAGCTGCCGCTGATGTATATCCATATCCTATAGCTGCGCCAATCGAGGACATGTCTACTACCCAGCCAAGTGCCGTTCTTCCAAAGAATGGAGCAATCATTGCAATTAACATAATAAACAAGATCGCATTTGCTGGAGTTTTATTCTTCTTATGCAGTCTGCCAAACCAGGATGGCAATACATTTTCCTTAGCCATTGAGTAAAGGAGTCTTGAAGTTGCCATATAGAATCCGCAAATTCCGGATAAAATCGCAGCAAGCACTGCTATTCCTAAGAACACCAGTCCGGCTGTTCCAAGAAGTGTCTTCGCCGCATAAAATGTTGGCAATGTTTCCAGTCCACTCAAATTCGGAAGATCATCAATATATTCCACCCATGATGCATATCCTTCCGGAACTACCATTGCAGTAATCGTATTTAAAATAATATATACACCTGCACCGAACAGAATAGAAACAACCATGATGACTTTCGTTTTCCTTGGTGAAAACTTGAACTCTTCTGCTGACTGAGGAATTGTGTCAAATCCTACAAATGCCCATGGAGCGACTGCAACTACGGCAAGAACGCCACCTAATTTTGATGTGGATGTCAGCTTCGCACTCTCATAAAACGCAGGGCTGAGATTTGCAAAAGATGCCTTATCACTAAAGAGCGCAGCAATTGCAACCAATCCGACTCCACCTACAAGTGCAAAAACGAGGATTGTCTGGAATACACCGGTAAAATACACACCTTTCATACTCAGCATTGCAAAAGCCACCAGCGCAACAATGGCAAGAACAATTTCTCCCACGTAAATATCATATCCTGCAACCTCATAATGAAAGCCTACCTGAAATATATTGTTCATCAGGTTTCGTCCGATCAATGCAAGTGCAGTTCCATTCAGAGGAACTATACACAAGTAAGAAAGCCCAAGAAACCAGGAACAGAAAAACGCGTGTCTTCTGCCAAAAGCTTTGTCTGTATAAGTAAATTCTCCACCTGCAATCGGGTACTTCTGAATCATATAGTTATAATTGAAAGCAATGATGATCATTACCAGAGCTGCTATGCTCATAGCGATCGCAGTTCCAAGAGGTCCTGCTTTGCCAAGAAATGTGTTTCCCGGCATTACAAACGCACCCCAACCTATGATGCATCCCAATGCAAGTGCCCATACGTGAAGTGATGATAATTTCTTCTCTAAACGTATATTAGTGTCATTATTCATAGTTTGTATCCTTTCATTATATTAATTTTTTGATTTTTACAATTTCACATATTATTTTAGCACTTTGACAGTGTATATTTGGTAAAGAAAATGCTAATTACACGCCCTGCTCCTGCGCAAAATCTTGATACACTTTCTCATTTGAAGTATAATAATGCTGTATAAAAATCCAAAAAAGGAGAAACATTATGACCCGTAAACAAAAACATCAAGATTTTTTGTTTTCCTTACTCGTTTTCATATGTACATTTGTTGTGAATTTACTTATTCGAAAACTATTTACAACACAGGCTCTGATTCCAATGATCTTTGTCTTTGGTGTATTCCTGATTTCTCTAAAAACACATGGATATCATTATGGCATTATTTCATCTATTTTCAGTGTTGTTGCAGTAAACTTTGCTTTTACATATCCTTTTAATACTTTTGATCTTTTTGTAGAAGAAAGTATCTTCTCAGCTATCATCATGCTGATTGTTGCTATTTTTACTAGCACATTAAATATACGAGTCAGGGATCAGGAAAAACTGAAGGCGGAAAATGAACGTGAACGCATGCGCGGTAACCTTCTGCGAGCAATTTCTCATGACCTGCGCACACCACTTACTTCAATATATGGATCGACATCCACTCTTATTTCCAAATATGACAATCTTTCAAAAGAAAGTCAGTTGAAACTGTTAGGAGAAATTCAAGAGGACAGCGAATGGTTGATACGCATGGTAGAAAATCTGCTGTCTGTCACGAAAATTGATGATAAGAAAGTAGAAATTGTTAAGACTCCGACCGTTTTGGATGAGCTGATCGATTCTGTTTTAATAAAATTTTCAAAGAATCATCCAAAGCAAAAAATCATCGTAAATATTCCTGATGATTTCGTTGATATACCTATGGATTCCATCCTCATTGAACAGGTTCTTCTAAACTTGTTGGAAAATGCCGTCTTTCACGCCAAAGGCATGACTGAATTGAAGCTTTCTGTTTATTTAGAAGGCAACAAAGCCACATTTGAGGTTGCGGATAATGGATGCGGAATTCCGGAAAATGAATTGGACAAAATATTTGATGATCATTATGTAGCGACTGCTACACAGGCAGACGGGACCAGACGCAATCTAGGTATCGGTCTGTCCGTATGTACTGCTATTATAAAAGCACACGGCAGTATGATTTCTGTAGAAAATGCAAAAAACGGAGGGGCAATCTTCCGCTTTTCTCTTGAGAAAGGATGCGATGACAATGAGCAATAACAAATATAAAATCTTAATTGTGGAAGATGAAGTGAACATCCAAAGCTTTATCAAAGCAAACCTGGAAATAAACGATTATCAGGTAATCTGTGCGGAAACCTGCGCGCTTGGCATGATAATGTATGCCTCACATCATCCAGATCTCATTGTTTTAGATCTGGGGCTTCCGGACCAGGATGGCATGACCCTAATCCAAAATGTAAGAAAAGCAGATACCACTCCTATCATTGTGCTGTCTGCCCGTTCTAATGAATCCGATAAAGTAGAGGCATTGGACCTTGGTGCAAATGATTATATTACCAAACCCTTTGGTACAGAAGAATTTATGGCTCGCATCCGTGCTGTGCTTCGCAGCCACAGACATAGCCAGGAAACGGAAAATACTACCGGTGGATTATTCCGACTGCATGATCTTTTGATAGACTATGATAAAAGACAGGTCTTTATAGAAAATGACGAAATCGATCTGACGCAAACAGAATACAATATTCTCTCTTATCTGTCTATGAACTCCGGAAAAGTAGTAACCTATGCCGCTATCATCCAGGCAATCTGGGGATATTCTGATTATGGAAGCGTAAAAAAACTACAGGTAAACATGAAAAACATACGAAAAAAGATGGGTGTAACACCTGGCGAGAAACGTTATATTGTAAATGAGCTTGGCGTCGGATATCGTATGCTGGAAGACGAAGAATAGGTGGACAGATTTCCAAAATTGTCCAAAAGCAGATAATCCACGCAATCTGGACATGTGATAAATACCGCCTCCGGTTTATGATAATAATATCAAATAGAGGTATTCAAAAGGAGGAAACATAGATGTCAGATTATAGCGAGATTGAGAAAAAAGTAGGTAAAAAAGTAGTAGAAGTTCATCCAAAGGAAGATGCAGAAGATGTTTACACTGTGCTGTTTGAAAACAATTTGGAGGAAGAGTGGACATTTAAAGATGGACACTGGGAGTATTTCGCATAATACTAAAGCTTAATTGAGAGCTCCCTGCCTGTATAGAGATCACTGAACCGCTATACAGACAGGGAGTTTTTCTTTTTTAATATAGACAAATTTATCAAACAGGCATATTCTATAATGAAAAGCAGGGAAATGCATCAGGAGGAATGTCTATGTCTATATTAACAATGAAAGCGATCATGCAAACCTTTCGCAAAATGATTGAAGAAATGCCTTTTGAAAAAATCACTGTACTGGCTCTTGTCAAAAGGTGTGAGATCAGCCATAACACTTTCTACTATCACTTTCAGGATTTATATGATCTGCTTGATCATTGGATACAGTATGAAATGGACAAATTGGCGGAAACACTGGAGGATCCATCCGATTTGAAGGCTGAAATAAAAGCAGTTTTTCACGCATGTAAAGATCACCCCAAAATTATAAATCATATTCTCTCCTCTCTTTCCCGAGAACAGCTGGAATATTATTTCTTTATAAAAACAGAGGATTCTATCAGCAAATATGTTGAAAAACAGTTGAAGGAAGCCGGAAAGCATCTCTCAGATGAACAGATCAAATCAACAGCGGAATTCTGCAGATTTGCATTAGCCGGATATTTTCTAAAATTTAATTATATGCAGCCGAAACCAGACGTAGACGAATATGTGGGGCATTTTGAGTGGATATTCGATGATCTGATCCACTGGAAATTCGATCAGAATGCTTAACTCTTTTCGTGCAAAAATGAATTGTTAAAAAATTTTAAGTTAAGTATATACTTTACTTTATATTTTTATTCATACATGTTATAATGCTTTTATAAAGTTATCACTTACATTTTTGTTAAAAATCACGAAATATTTTTATGAATAATATGTAAATAAAATCTAAAGGAGGTTTTTACTATGGAAATTGGAGGATATTTTCCTTATCACCCGGTTGGCTCTGCTCCAAATAATTATGTGGAGCATACTTGCCCGAATGCCGGAGACACTGCTCATCTGATGTCTGGTCGATGCGCTATTTATTACTGCCTGAGGGATCTGATGTTAACAGATCAGAAACGTGTGGCATATCTGCCAGCCTATGACTGCGAGACCGTTCTTGGCTGCTTTGTAAAAGCAGGATATGAAATTCATTATTATGATTTTGACAAGAACCTTGCACCGATATTTGATGAAGAGATGATTCCTAAGATCAGTATGATCCTCATCAGTGGATACTATGGCTATCCTACTTACGATGAGAGTTTTGTAAAAAAATGTAAAGACAGTGGTGTTTCTGTAATGATCGATACTACTCATACTGCATTTTCTCCACTGCCAGCTTGCCCATATGCTGACTATATCGCTGTTAGTCTGCGAAAATGGATGGGTGTTGCTTCCGGAGGTCTTGCAATCAAGCGTGAGGGTACCTTTGGCGTAAAACCTATTCCGCTCGATGAAAAACAGTTTACTCTCAGAGATAAAGCTCTTCATTTCCGTCAGTCCTATGAGGACACCGGAAATGAGGACTTCAACAAAGAAGGTACTGATGATTTCTGGAAAGCTGAATTTATGCTTCGTGAAATCTTCGATATTCAGGAAGGCGATCCGGATTCTCTTAACACGATCCTCCACTATCCATTCCTGGATGCAATGAAAAAACGCCAGGAGAATTACCGTTATCTTCTGGAGCACCTGCCGGAACGTTCCGACATCCGCCCAGTATTTTCTTATCTTCCGGATGATGTATGTCCGATGTTTTTCGCTTTCTTTGTAGAAAACAGAGAAGAGCTTATGAAGCATCTGGCAGACAATCACATTCCGCCTAAGATTTACTGGCCGGTACCACCTTTCGTAAAGGTAGAGGACTATCCGGGTGCCCAGTATATTTATTCTCATATCATGTCTGTCAGCTGTGATGAGCGCTTTGGCACTGATGATATGCAGAAAATCGTGGAGGCATTTGAGAACTTCTCAGTATCTTAGAGAGCTTTGATCAAGTAGGCATGTGAAAACTTCATGTGCATATATGACAACAGGGAGTCTTGCAAAACAACTACTTTTAGTTGTGGCGCAAGACTCCTTTTTTGGGCGTTTCTTTTATTATGTAGCTATCTATATCTGCTGTGCGGTTTTGTTGACTGCTTTTGCGGTTTTTGAATTTTACAGTCATCATTTTTTCTTGTTTCGTTGACTGCTTTCACGGTTTTTGAATTTTACAGTC
>JAUNTC010000131.1 GCA_030538915.1 Lachnospiraceae bacterium
TTCGGATCAACGAAAAACTCCACAATGTAAAACATGGCCTTGCCCTAACAAAAAAGCACCTCTCCTCTATAGTTCAATACTATAGCAGAAGAGGTGTCCAATAAAACAGACTCTCTTATTCTTCGTCATCATCGTCTGTGTCATCCCCAAAGTCATCCAAGATCATTCTTGCCTTTTCAACTTCTGATTCAACAGAATCAGTCTCTTTTACTTTCTGTGAAAATCTCTTTTCTCTCTTGCCTACTTTTCTAGACTGCATCATAAATTGTACAACGATACCTATTGCCGCAACAACTACTCCAATGATCAGTCTGACGATTCCGGCATATGGAAGATCTGCAAGCATAACAACTGCAGTACCTACGCTGATTCCACCTGCAAACGCCGTCACAACGATCATCAACGGCTCTGTAAAGATTGCCGCCAATATCGCAAGTACTAACGAAACCAGTGCATATATTCCCATGATCAATACGCTTTGTGGCATATTGGCCATCACTGCTATAAGCATGGATGCAACAAACACAGTTAAAAATACACCTAACTTTCGTAAAAACAGTGCCATCACTGCTACAAAAATCGCACAACCAAACAAAATGATCAATCCTGTCATCTCAGCCGGATGAACGATCTGTGTAATTGCAAATCCAATAGCTGCACCTACGCCAAATCCGAAAATCACTGTAAACAGTTTTGACAGTTTCAATCCAAATAACGCAAGCAGCGCTCCTACAACGATCATGACACCAATAATGATCATATTCTTCTGTGTGTTCGGAGCCAGATCAATAAATGCTCTTTTCATCTCGGATGTTTCTTTTAAAGCATCATTCAATAATGTCATCATCTCATCCATATTTGATTCTCCTTTTGTCCCTTATTTTTTATCCCCCGTATGTCTTATGACCATTATTCATCCTAGTACTCTACAGAACCAGTCTCCTCTGCATTGATCACGTAGTAAATCGCTCCCTCTTCCGGTTTTACATAGAGCTCTAATGTCTTAATATCTCCAACTTTCTTACCCTTCTTTGTCCAGGCTTTCTTTACTCTGGCGATCATCTCTTTTTCTTCGACCTGTTTGCCGTAGAACTCAACAAATGTTCTGACTTTCATGTCCTTCTTAACGGTCTTCTTTGCTGCTGTCTTCTTCGCAACTTCCTTTGCTTCCTTCACTGCTGTCTTCTTCACAGTTTCCTTTGCTTCTTTCGCAGCTTTTACAGCTGTTTTTGCTGCTGTCTTTGCCGTCTCTTTCGCTGTTGTTTTTATCTCCTCTGCAGCTGCCTTAACTGTTTCCATCTCCTCTGCAGCCTTTTCAGCTTTCTCAGTTACCGCTTTTTCTGCTGCAGCTTTTACGTTTTCTACAACTGCCTGCTCTTTCGCTGCTGTTGCCTTCATTGTTTCTTT
Source organism: Lachnospiraceae bacterium (assembly GCA_030538915.1). Classification (GTDB taxonomy): domain Bacteria; phylum Bacillota; class Clostridia; order Lachnospirales; family Lachnospiraceae; genus Dorea_D. Next base: position 1,408 of record JAUNTC010000131.1, read on the forward strand.
TTTCTTAATTACTCTCTTTCTAGCCATGATAACCCTCCTTACATCTCTACACCAACTATTTGGTCGAAATTATTATACCACAGCTAGCAATAATTGCAAATTTTTTCACAAAACCAGCTTTATATATCTGTTTTAATCCGTCGGTTTCTGGTAGAAACGACCTGCAAGCTGTTCTGTTTTCATAACATTAACGAATGCTTTTGGATCTGCTTTCTTCACTGCTGTCAACACTTTTTTAATCTCTGCACGGGATACAACCGAATAAACGACTTTACGCTCCTGGTGTTCATAGGAACCTTCTCCATCCATAACAGTTGCTCCGTGATGACAGGTTGCAGAAATTGCTTCATATACATCTTCTGACTTATTCGTAACAACGATCAGTGTGTTCTGCTGATATTTCTTATACAGCTCATGCAGTACCTGTGTAGAAGCATACTGGAAAATAATAGAATAAAGTGCTTTATCCCATCCAAATAAAATACCTGCTGCCGCAAGAATTACAACATTAAGTCCCAGCACCATATTCCAGGAATCAATTCCCTTTCTGTCTGAAAGATAAATCGCAATAAAATCGGTACCTCCACTTGTTGCATTTACTGCAAGACATAAACTAATCGCAAGACCGTTTATCATTCCTCCAAAAATACTGATCAATAGTGTGTCATATGTGATCGCATAACTTGGCAGCATATCCGTAAGTACACTGGTAAGAACGATCATCAGACAAGAATACATTGTAAATTTCTTTCCAATAAATCGAAAACCGATGTAGATTGGGATTGCATTCAGCAATACATTGACAACCGTATACGGCAATGCTATGTGAAAAAATAATTCTGCACTTCTCTGAAAAAGAAGTGTAAGTCCTGTCGCTCCGCCCGGATACAGTCCTCCGGCACGGACAAACGTCTTAATGTTCAATGCCATAACCAACGCGGCGACACATACAACCGCAATTCTTTTTAGATCATTTTTTGCTTCAAATTTCATATTCTCTTCCCCTTGAGCACGACATTCGAAGATGTCTTCTTCTCTCAATTAATTGTCCTTTCTCTCTTTGCGTTTTTTTACACTCAGCGAGTCTTTATTCCCACACAACATACACCAAAAAACATCAAGCTTACACAGGAAAAAGACGCCGGTTCCTCCCCCTTAAGGAACCGGCATCCATCTTCTTGCATCTTTGCAAGCAACGTTTTTCTTCTTAATTCAAATCGAACCGGCATATATTCGTGTCATCTTTCAGACCACACTACGATAATTTTATTATACTACAAATATACTACGATTCAACCTTATTCTGCACGAAACATCTTTCCGGCGTAAATCTTTTCTACCGGTGTTGCCTCGCCGACTTCTTCATTCCACTTCTTCGGATCTACATCTTCAACAGAAACAGAAAGATTCTCCTCCGGAATCGGGAGTTTGACAGTTGAATATTAGAAAAATACCTTGCAGGCCTTATAAAACCT
>JAUNTC010000132.1 GCA_030538915.1 Lachnospiraceae bacterium
TAACAAAAAATGCCGTATTTATGCGGTGTTGTGGCGTTTCGCAAACGCCTAAATATATAACAAGCAAGAGAGGTGTTTCGTGACACTTTTTATTTGATTTTTTCTATAAATTTTTTTCTAAAGTTTTTACAAGACAATCTATATTTTCATGGCCGGACAACATATATACATATCCATCTTCAACGTATAATAACGTATTCCAGTTATTTACATCCTTCACCCAATAACCTTTTTTATCCTTTACCTCTATTTTCTCAATTCCCTTTCCATTTGATGAAATGTTAAAATCAAAATGTTCTATACCTGTTTGAATATAATATAACGGACGCTTATTTATACCAACATAGTCAGCGGAATACATAAAAAACGTCTCATCTACCTCTTCTCCCTCCAGCTTATATCCTTTCGGCACATACTCTAACTTCTGAGGTTTGAATTTTTTTATCTCTGTGTTTTCGTCTAGGATTTCGCTTTCCATCTTTTCAAAGCTGATATCCGTATGATCTGAAAAGCATTTTTCAATCATTCTGTAGATGCCTTCTCGAACTGGTTCCATCGCAAAAGTGGTCATGCTCATAGCAATCAATAGCGATGCTGCAACTGCCACACGACCTGGGCGAAAACGTTTCTGTAACAAAATACCGCTTTTTCTCTTTTTGCTTTTTTTCGACAAAAAGCGTCTCTTCAGCCTCCACATACGGATCCGATGGCGTAAGGAAAATTGATGTTTTACATCTTTTGTATTTTCTTCATAATACTTGCTTTCCTGCTCACATGCTCTCGCAATTGCTTCTCTGAAAAGTTCTTCATTCTGTTCATTCGTTCCCATTTGTAATCCCTCTTTCACGCAATAATTTTTCCATTTTCTTTCTTGCACGGGATGCGATCTGACGTACATTTTCTTCTGACATACCCAATTCAAGCCCAATCTGTGAATATGGCTTATTCATATAATAATGCATATAGAGCACCTGTCGTTTTATTTCCGGCAAACGCAAAATCATCTCCATAAGAATTTTTGCATTATCATTTTCAATACATTTTTCTTCCGGATCAATCATTTTTTCACGCTTATCTGCGCTATAGATTTGTTCCTTAACTTCCTTTTGAAAACGTTTTTCGTTCTTGTTGTAAATATTAATTGCTCTGCTCTTAACTATAATAACAATATATTTCCACCTTTCGTGACAGGTTAATTTTTGAATTTTTTTAAAATTGTTAATAATAGCCAAAAAGCTATCATGTACCGCATCCTCTGCATCGTGTTGGCTGTGCAAAATGCCATATGCAATTCCGTACATCTTTTCACTATATTGCTCATATAGTTTTTCGAATTCTTCCCATTCTTCAAGCTCATCAAAAAGCTGTACATATATTTGTGTCATAAGTTTTCTTCCCCAATTTTATCTTCGTTCTGATATATTAGATCACCTGGTGTTCCATCCATTTTCCACGCTTGAATCGAACACTGAAAATAATTGCACGCACAGTCCAGTCTGTGAACATTCCGATCCAGACAGCAATCGGACCAAAGCCAAGCACTCTTGCAAGGAACATAGCAAGTGTCACACGGCACAGCCACATACTGAGCGCTGAGGCGATCATTGTAAATTTTACATCACCGGCCGCACGAAGACCGTATGCCGGTATAAATGCCAGCGACCACACAATTGGTTTTACGATTGTGATCGCTCCTACCATAAAGATACATAATTTTGCACTTTTTGCTTCCATTCCGCCAAGCACCGTGATCGGGTGCACAAGTACAAATACCAAAAGGCAGCTTGCAATCACAACTACTTCCGCTACAGCTGTCATTTTTTTCATATAGTAAACAGCTTCATCTTTTCTTCCAGCTCCCATACATTCTCCGACAACGGTCATAAGGCCTACTCCGATGCCAATCGCCAAAATGCCGTTTAAATTCTCAAGAATATTTGTCATTCCCTGTGCTGCGATCGCGGCTGTCCCCATCATAGATACTGTAGACTGCAACGCAAGCTTACCAAACTGGAACATGCTGTTTTCAATTCCTGACGGCACGCCCAGATACAAAATGCGCCGTATCTGTCCCCAGTCAGGACGGATACTCAGATAGTCGCGGAGACATATTATAAGTTTTGGACGGCGAAGCAAATATAATACAGCAACCATAGAAAAGGCACGAGACAGCATTGTCGCTGTAGCTGACCCGATCACTTCCATATGCAATCCCCATACGAATATAACGTTCAGAACAAGATTTAATATATTTGCCCACAGCGAGATCATCATCGGCGTCTTACTGTTTTCCTGTGCACGAAATATGGAAGAACCGTCATCGTAAAGTGCAATGAACGGATAGGAAATGGCTGAAATAACGAAATACTGTCTAGAATATTCCATAACTTTCGGTTCTACTTCTCCGAAAATCAAATGTAATATAGCGGCATTTCCTGCCAGGCAGATAATTGCAATTAATAAAGATAGCCCTGTTGTAATAAATACAAGCTGTCTTGCCGCTTCATTTGCCTGTTCTTCCTTTTTACAGCCAATGTATTGCGAACATACGACCGTTCCTCCAGCTGCCAGTGCGTAGAACGCCTGCACGATCAATACGTTGATCGCATCTACGAGACTGACCGCCGAGATTGCCGCCGATCCTAAGTTGCTTACTACCATCGTTCCTACGGTTCCCATCATGGAATTTAACAGCTGGTCAAATGCCAACGGTGCCATCAATTTCCATAATGCTTTATTTGAAAACATATGTCTTTCCAATTTATGTCCTTCTTTCTTCCGTTCTTCATTCAGTTCCATGGTTGTCTATGAAAATCGAGTAGGAGGGAAAATTAAATAAATTTTCCCGACCTCTCACACCACCGT
>JAUNTC010000133.1 GCA_030538915.1 Lachnospiraceae bacterium
GGTGATTTTAAATGCATTTTTGCTCGTAACTGTGAAGGTACTGAACAGTTACTTTTATGCAACTATTCAGCAGGTAGTATCCCACGAGGTGTTTTGCAATCTCAAATATAAAAGCTGTGTCCACCATGTGCAAACAGGAATGTCAGTTTTTCATCAAACCACTTCACGTTCTTTTCATCTGCCTGATTTTTCGCAATAAAGTACAAAGCTCCCTGCGACAGATCATCACCATCTATCGCACGATTTACTGCTTCTCTGGTATCATCCGAAACAGTCACTGTATAGATTCTGCCATCTTCTGTCGGCGAAAACTGTGGGCTTCCACCTGTCCGATCCCAGATCACAGATGTTACATTATCAGGGAACTGGTCACTCGAGACACGGTTCAAGATGACATTCGTTACCATGATCTTTCCGTCCAGATCTTCTCCTCCTGCCTCCGCTTCCACGATAGCAAGGAGATTCTCATAGTCTTTATCCGACATACGCATCTGTTGAGTCAGATCATCCGCCTCCTGATCTGCGGCTTCCAGTGCCTGAACCATCCTGGTCCCCACATCCAGTTTTGCTACGGTTTCTGTCCGGATCATCCACTGTCCGACAAGAACAGTCTCACAGGGACCTCCAACAGCCCGATAACTTTTTGTAAGTCCTTTTGTAGCCAGGATTCCATCGATTACCCCTGCATAACCACAGGGGATCGTCCCGTCAGGATCATCATCCCCGGTATCTGATTCTTCCTCTTTTTGGCCGGATGCTTCCTGTGTGACTGTTATTTCTCCCATTTGTTTTACGATCATCGGCTTGCTGCCCATCAGGCTTCCAACAGCCGCGATAACCACCGCTGTACCTGCTCCCACTGTCAGACATTCTCTTTTCCGTTCTCTGACTGCCCGCAGAAGCATCGCCCGAAGGGAATTCCAGACCTTTGTTAATCGTTCCATTTCTATTCCTCTTCGTTCTTTTCTTTTTCATAATTCTGTAATATTTTATTCATAATTATAAATATCCGTAAGAACAAAGTCAATAGAATCTCTGTTTTTTCTACTTATTTCACGAATTCTCTCCCACTTTTTCATGAATAATGCTGGTTTATTTGATTTTCTACCCACTTTCTTTTATTTTTCGATATATTTTATTATTTTAAAACATTTCCAATCATTTCGTAACAACTACTCTTTTTGTTATAGGGCGATGTAATATATTCTTAATAGGTAACATAGAATAATCTGTCGAACGACATGAGGTGATAAATAATGTGCAAATAAACACCTGTTGAGATTCTAGTTTCATCGGGAAAACCATACCCAGAAAATCCAGTATTTATGGGCTTTTCACGATCGGCAAAAATTGAAAAAAGATCAAAATCAATGATTTCTCACTAATTAAGGTCTTTTCTATGCATTTTGAACATTTTCGATGAGAATACGCTATTTTGCCCCCTGATTGTTTTCTTTTTATCGGTTATTAATTGCTGTAACCAGCGCATCAATAGATGCGCGGATTATATATATCACAGTCTGTCAAACAAAGCCCAATTTATAGGCGTTTCCGCCATTTTTTAATCGTGTGTACACACCGTCATACACTATTTTTTTCGAAAATCAATCGGAATGACTTTTTCATTCGTATCATTTCGATCTTTTTCGTAATAAAAATTGTATTTCTTACATTCTTCTTTTAAGAATTCTGTTGATGGATGTGCGTATACGCTTAACATATCCAAGGTTGCATGCCCCAAAAGTTTTTGAATTGCATTAGGATTCAATCCATACTCCACACACCTTGTAGCATATGTATGACGAAAAATATGGGGGGTAAAACAAGCAGTTCTGGATCTCTATGTTGCATTCAGATTTACGCCCTCTTTTTAAATTCCAAGATACATTCTTATGATTCCTAAAATCAGCAAATGCACCGGATAGAAAAGATAATTTACTAACTTATTCTGTTTTCCACGCTCTCCATTGTAAGTAAGTGTCAGTCCAAATCCAAGCAGAGCCCACGGCTCTTTAAACATAGAGATGTAACAAAACGGAATTCCAAGTGCCCATCTCTCATGAAAAATATAACAGAAATAACCGATCAGTACCGCATGATGTTCGTAGTCCAGACTTGCATTCATTGCTACAATGCACAACACCGCTACAATGAGAAATGATACGAAATACCACAAACCCTTCGGTAGTGACGCCATCTTTTCTTTCAGTACATCGATCACCCAGATCATAGCAAGCACAAGTGCCAGTGTAAACATAATATTGTTCCAGTTGATTTCAACAAATCTAGCCGATGTGCACATATCAAACGGAACTTCTGATATCACTCCAAATACAAGAAGTGTAACTAAATATCTCCATTTAGTGCTTGTGTGGAAATATCCTTCCACAAGAAGGAAGATAAATATCGGGAAAGCGATTCTTCCTAAAATATCAAAAAAATCACTCAATCGATTCAATGCTCCTCCATCCAGATTTGGATAGATCAATGCCTTATTCGTATGGTCAATGAACATCGATAAAAAAGCGATATATTTCAATTGCGCTCCTGAGAATATCTTAATTCGTTCTTTTATATTGTTCATAAGTTTTTCTTTTCAGACATCTTTCTTAATTCTATTCTAGTAATTTTCTGCGTGAAGCTCAAAGTAGCTCTGTGGATGCGCGCATACCGGACAGACTTCCGGGGCTTTCGTTCCAACTACAATATGTCCACAGTTGCGGCATTCCCATACCTTCACTTCGCTCTTCTCAAACACCTGCACAGTTTCAATGTTCTTAAGAAGTGCACGATATCTCTCCTCATGGTGCTTTTCAATTTCTCCTACTGCTCTAAATTTTGCTGCAAGCTCAGGGAAACCTTCTT
>JAUNTC010000134.1 GCA_030538915.1 Lachnospiraceae bacterium
TGGCAGGAAAAATTTATATTTTTTCAATTGTCTACTTGACGGGGAGCGGTTCACACTTGATAAGCCACTTCTATTATTTTGTAGGAATAATTGACTATAGTCTAAAATCAGTTTACTATATGAGATAAGAGATAGAAGTGCTTTCTATAAAAACGAAAAGTTCACGAAAGGAGAACGAAAAAATGGAAAGATTAACAAAACTGAGAGAGTACATGGAAAAGGAAAATCTGGACGGATTTTATATTGCCAAACCGGCAAATGTGCGCTGCATAAGCGGATATACAGGAGAAGATTCCTTCCTGTTTATCACAAAATCAAATCAGTATTTCATTACGGATGCAAGATATACAGAGCAGGCATCTTATGAATGTCCAGAGTATGAACTTGTTAACTGGAGAATTGGTTTCGGCGGCAATATGGGGAAAGCCGTTGGAAGCTGTGCACAGAAGGACAGTGTAAAAACAATTGGATTTGAGCAGGATTACCTGACATTTGAAAGCTGGAATGCAATGCGCACGGAGATCAATGCAGAAATGGTTCCGACTTTAAATGTAATTGAAGAGTTGCGCGCGATCAAGACACCGGAAGAAATTAAAAATCTTACCATTTCTTGTGATATCGCCTGCGGAGCATTTGAAAGAATTTTGAAAGATATCCGTGTTGGTATTACAGAAAAAGAAATTGCATCCAGACTGGCACATTATATGGTAATGGAAGGTGCAGATACAAAACCGTATGGCGGAATTGTTATTTCAGGAGCAAAAACTTCTCTGCTTCACGGAATCCCGGATCAGAAGCCAGTAGAATATGGTGACTTTGTTTTATTAGACTTCGGATGTCAGTATAAAGGTTACATGTCAGATATGACGAGAACTGTTGTTGTCGGTAAAGCAGATGCGAAACAGAGAGAAGTTTATGACCTTTGCCGCCGTATGACAGAAGACACAGAAGCATCTGTAAAACCGGGTGTGAGTGGAATTTCCTGTTATGAAGCTTCCATGGAAGCAATCAAAGATACCGAATATCTGAAATACAATTACACAGGTATTGGACACGGAATCGGCCTGTTTGTTCATGAACTTCCGTTTATCGGAAAAAACTGCAGTAATATTTTGCAGGAGAACAGTGTAATGACAGTAGAACCTGGAATTTACATTCCAGGCTGGGGCGGTGTCCGTATTGAGGATCAGGGTATTATCACAAAAGACGGATATCAGAACCTGATCAGTACAACACATGATTTGATTGAATTATAAGAGTTATAGGATGACGATTGTATTGTCTGAATAATCTGAAAATATAAGGATAAGCGAAAAGATATAAAATAATAAAAGAAAAATGCGAAAATAGTGTTGACAAAGCGAGCGTTCAATGCTATTATGTAATCAATCCAAAAGAGATACGAAATCAAAAAAATCAAATAAAAGAAAGTCTGACGAGAAAGGATTTTCGAAAAAACATTTGAGAAATCGGAATTGTTTGGAAAATCTAAGAGAAGGAGGCTTATTCCATTGGACAATACAATCGATTCATCAATTCAATATGTTAGTGGTATGGCAGAGTTAGATTCCCGAAAAATAAGCCTTTACCATAGAAGATAAGATCCGGTAAGGAGAGAATGAAAATCAAGAAAATCGGAGAAGTCGAAGAAACCGGAATATATAGTAAAAGATTACATCTGCAGACATATTGGAGAAAATACCACATAAAAATCTATAATGTGTAAAGAAACATTAAAAGATTTAAAAATCATTCTTTTAAGTAAGGAAGGTAGAAAAAAGGTAACGGGAATTCGTAATAATATTTCCTCCGATTTAATATAATTAAAGAATATGATAAAATTAAATATAAAGTAGCCATTATAATCGTAAATGATTGTGATGGCTATTTTAATGTATGCAGATATGTTACATTTTCGTAATATTTCTTTAACAAATGAAGCGTATATTTTGACAATGTGTATACCTTATGATAAACTTATATCATCTTTAAATGTAGTAAAATAGTAGAAAAATAATTAATTTGAGGTGAGAGATTTGGATAAATATGAATATCGGGTTAAGACCGAGCAGATGCTCGAGTTTGTAGAGCAGAAGCAATATAAAAAAGCTATGGAAATCGCTGATACGATTGACTGGCGCAGAGTAAAGAATGCATCCATGTTGAATACCGTCAGTGAGATCTATGAATATAACGGAGAATATCAGAAGAGTAGAGATATATTGTTCCTGGCATATGATCGTGCACCGGGAAGCCGCAAGATCATTTATCGTCTGGGACTTTTAGCACTGAAGCTTGAGGATGCACAGGAAGCATCTGATTGCTATGAAGAATTTGTTAAGGTGGCACCGCGTGATCCGAACCAGTACATTTTAAAATACAAGATCTTAAAAGCGCAAGGTTCTGATTTAGATGAGCAGATCCGCGCATTGGAAGATTTTAAGAAGTCTGAGTATGTAGAGAAGTGGGCATATGAGCTGGCGTCTTTGTATGACATGGCCGGAATGACATCGAAGTGCATGGAAGAATGCGATGATCTTATTTTGTGGTTTAGCGAAGGTAAGTATGTATACCAGGCAATGGAATTGAAGATGAAGTATAAACCGCTGACACCATTGCAGCAGGAAAAGTATGACAGCAGACCGGGCGGAGTAAAACCGGAGCCGGCAGTTGTAACGGAAGAAGCTGAGGAAGTCGCAGAAGAAACTCCGGCAGCAGTCGAAGAGGAGACAGCTGAAGAGGTTGTAGCTGAAGAGATTCCGGAAGAAGCCGAAGAGGTTGAAGAGGAAGAAGTTCCGGAAG
>JAUNTC010000053.1 GCA_030538915.1 Lachnospiraceae bacterium
CTGGCAGGAAAAATTTATATTTTTTCAATTGTCTACTTGACGGGGAGCGGTTCATCGTTAAAGCGACAGCCTCTTAAGTTTATTCATTTGTCTCTTCGGTGACTCCGGTATTATCATTAGTACTATCAGTACTATCAGTGCTTTCGTCTTCATTTGTATCGTCCAGTCGAGATTTCGGAATTCCAATATTTTCTTCTCTGTATGCCTTCAGTACTGTCTTGCGGATAAGTTTTGCATACGCCTTTGCACCTGTTGGGAGCAGATGCGTATCGTCCGCGTCGAAGTATTCACTGTGTCCTTCGCTGGCACCATACCAGTCAATCAGATAAGTGTGATCATTTTCTTCAACAAATTTTCGAATCTTAGCATTGCTTTCTGCACCAAATGTCTCGTGCGGTACACGAACGGTTGTGAGGAAAAGCGGTTTGTCCGGTCCCATTTTTTTACGGATAGATTCCAGCTCGTCGCCAATCGGGCTGTTGGAAAGAGCCATGAAAATAACTCCATCTCCATCCCATCCTTTTTCGTCAACATAAGAATCATAGACCTGTTCTCCTACGGAAACGAGTCGCCCAATCTTCGTATCGCTGATACTGTTCGGGAATTCTTTGTAATAATAATCGGCAACGTCTACTGCGATCGAATCTCCGATCAGCAGAAGGTTCAGGCCATGCCTGAGCTGACGGTCGGTAAGATCTGCAGCGTGAACGGTTTTGCTGTCTTTTGCGGCAGCAGCTTTCTTCTTCTGTTCTGCCAGTTTCTGGTCTGTGACTTTGCTTGTTTCTTTCGCTTTTGCCTCTCGTTTAGACAGCGTATCCAAAGCTTTTTGTTTCGGCACAAATGCCATACATAAAACCAAAGACAACGCCAGTACAAAGGATCCTATGATGGCGCGTCTGCTGTTACGCTGTACCTGGTACTTACGTCTGCGCTCAGATCTGGAAGCAGGTTTGCTTTGAAGAATTTTAATGTATTCACCGATGATGCCGTGGCGGATCGGTGTTTCTATAAAACGGTAGGAAAGCTCCGCCAGACCTACACTTAAGATGATCTCGACCAATGTGATCAGGAAAGACGATTTGATGCCTTTGCTGATCAGTAAAATGATCGGATAATGCCAAAGGTAAATGCTGTATGAGCGATCTCCAATCCATTTTAAAACCGGATTACTCAAAAATCTACTGAGCGGAGATTTCTTTCCGGAAACAGCGTAAATAACAAGCGCAGTAAGAAGTGTTGCAATAAACTGCCCGCCTTTGTACCAGAAGCCTGTGGAAGCGCTGATCAGTGTAGACATGAGGAGCAATCCGAGCAGTCCGATACTTCCGATGATTGTATTTACAGTGGAAGATAATCTCATTGGAATTAGGTGATAATGCCACATAATAGCAAGCAATGCACCAAATAAAAGGGAAAACGCTCTTGTATCTGTTCCGTAATAGATTCGGCTGGCATCCTGCGCCGGATTATATAAAGCGGCCATTAAAATTACAGATACGATAGCAAGGAAAAGTGTGATACACTCAAGAATCAATGCTCTTTTTGCACGTGCTCTTGCGTTATCTGTTCTTCCGCCAGCCAGCTTGAAAACAGCAATAATGAGCAGCGGGTAAATGAGATAAAACTGGCTTTCAATCGCCAATGTCCAGCAATGAGTAAATGGCGAAGGTGCCCCGGTTGCTTCAAAATAAGATACTTTATTAAAAATCTGCCACCAGTTGTTAAATCCTAAAACAGATGGAAGAAAATCTTTACAAGCTTTTGTAAATAAAACTCTATTTGCGATCGCGCTGACAAATATGATAACGACAGCCATAGACATTACAGCCGGAACAAGTCGCCTTATACGACGATTCCAAAAATTTTTCAGATCGATCGTGCCGCTTTCTTCCACTTCCGATAATAAAATTCCAGTGATCAGATAGCCTGATAATACAAAAAATATTGTTACACCAAGAAAACCGCTCTTAAACAGATCAAGTCTTAAATGGTATGCAAGTACCATAACGACTGCAAGCGCTCGAAGCCCATCCAGTCCGGTAATATATCTTCTCTTATTATTCATTTCACACTTCCTCCTCGGGGCATATTTATCAGTAGTATATATATTAGTAAACCCACGATATTATTGTATCTTCCATGGTCGTTGCTGTCAACAAGGTAGTCATCTATATGCATATAGAAACAAGGTGAGATTTCATATAAGAAACTACTGTGTAGATAAACGAGATAATGTATTCTGTTATTTCTTGCCAAAGGCTATTTTTCAATTTAGAGAAATGAACATTTCTGTGAAGGTTGTTATAAATTCAGATAACAACAAGGAAGAAATAAAAGCCGACAAAGCTTGTGATAAAGTACAGGCTGAACAGATTAAGCAGGATGAGCAGACGATGCAGACTTAGGGAGCCAATGGCACAAATATAAAAAGCCAAATAAGCGATCAATTAAAGATAAATAGCTGGGATTTTTATGCCCCACCTATCTGGGTAAACTATAACCATCGAAGAAATTCAACAAAACATAGCTTATGAATAAGGAGGAACTGGCAATGAAAGGATTTAATACAGGCGACGGTTATATGGGATTGGTAGATGGTAAATATATCTTATTTGCCAGCGAATCTGATTATTATGATTACATCAACGATTAGGGGGCGAAAATTTTCTCACAATCCGAGAATTACATCTCTTCAATTCCTTACACCAGATGTTTACTTTGTGCGCGAATGTATCTATACTGACACTATCAAGTAGATATCGAAGACAAGATATCAGATGGAAGACGAGGTGACTGGATGAATGCCGCAGAGAGAATGAAAAGAATTCGTTTAATAGAGAAGATCGATAAAAATCCAGAGTTTAGTGGCAGGATCGGAGTAAAGAACACATCCGCATTTTTGGCGAAAGCAGAGAAGAGAAAATAAAGATTGGAAGGAGAAATAAAATGTTATCATTATTATTTACGATTTGTATTATCTGGTATATTGGAAAATTTTTTATATTTGGTTTGAAAGCGTCCTGGGGAATTATGAAATTCCTTTGCACGGTTATATTTTTCCCTGTAATACTTGTAGGGATGGTTGTTGGAGGACTGCTAAATATCGCTTTTGGATTGCTGCTTGTAGGTTTGATTGGTGGAAGTATCGTGACGTTTTTGGAATCATAAATTCATTTTTGACAGAAAAAATATGGTTGCTTATGCATTAACAGGAGATTTATAATGGACATGATGTAACGATATTTTACGAGAAAGAGAGGACATTGCAATGGAAAAATATGCAATTGTATATAGCAGTCTGACAGGAAATACAAAGGCACTTGCCGATGAGGTTCGTAAAGTGTTGCCAGAGGAGAACTGTGATTATTTCGGAACATGTAATGAGGCAGAGCTTCATTTGGATATATATTATGTAGGTTTCTGGACAGATAAAGGAAATGCAGATGAAGCAGCATTAAATCTTCTAAAAAAACTTGAGAATAAGAAAATTTTCTTGTTCGGTACTGCAGGATTTGGCGGAAGCGAAGCGTATTTTCAGAAGATCATCGATCAAGTAGAGCAATCCATTGATGAAAGCAACACTGTGATCGGCACTTATATGTGCCAGGGCAGAATGCCGCAGTCAGTCAGAGATCGTTACGTGAAGATGAAAGAGCAGCCGGACCATATGCCAAACATTGATGCGTTGATTGAAAATTTTGACCGTGCGCTGTCTCATCCGGATGCAGATGATTTCGAGGGATTGCGCAAGGCGATTGCTTCTTTATAAGGAGAGTATAAGATGAGTGAGTTTACACATTTTAATACAAAAGGCGAAGCAGTCATGGTCGATGTAAGTGATAAGAGTGACACGCAAAGAGAGGCGGTGGCATCGGGACGTATCCGCATGTCAAAGGAGTGTTATATTAAGGTGAAAAGCGAGGATGTGCAAAAAGGTGACGTCCTCGGCGTTGCACGTATTGCCGGAATTATGGGCGCGAAGAAAACGTCGGAATTGATTCCGCTCTGCCATATTTTGAATTTGACGAAAGTGGAAGTGGAATTTATCTGTCACGATGAAACTTGTGAGATTGAGGCCAGATGTATCGCGAAGACGACCGGAAAAACGGGTGTGGAGATGGAAGCGCTGACAGGCGTGAATGTTACACTGCTTACAATTTATGATATGTGCAAGGCGTTAGATAAAGGAATGGAAATCAATGAAGTGTATCTGCTTCGTAAAAGTGGTGGAAAGAGCGGACTCTGGGAGCGTGTATGATTGAAGTAAATATTGATAAAACACTTGGAAAATTTCATCTGCAACTGCATTTGAAAAGTAAAAGTAAACGAATCGGCATTTTAGGTGCCAGCGGATGTGGAAAAAGTATGACGTTAAAGTGCATTGCGGGGATAGAAACTCCGGATGCAGGGAAGATCATACTGGAAAATAAAACATTGTATGACAGTGAACAGAAGATCAATATAAAACCACAGCAAAGAAGAATCGGATATCTGTTCCAAAACTATGCGCTGTTTCCGACAATGACAGTTCGTAAAAATATTATGGCAGGTTTGAAATGTACGCGCAGCGAACGGGAACAGATTACTTCACAGATGATTGGGAAATTTCAACTGGAAGGGCTGGAAAATCGACTGCCGGAAGAATTGTCCGGAGGACAGCAGCAGAGAGTTGCACTTGCAAGGATCATGGCGTATGAGCCGGATGTGATCTTGCTCGATGAACCCTTTTCTGCGTTGGATGAGTTTTTGAAAGATAAGTTACAGCAGGAACTGATCGAGATGCTAGCAGATTATCCGGGGACGGTTATTTTAGTCTCCCACAGCAGAGATGAGATTTATCGTTTCAGCGAGGAATTGATCGTTATGGATGCGGGAAAGATGATTTGTCACGGAGAGACGAAAGAATTATTTGATGCGCCGACGCGGAAAGAGGCAGCAAGGCTTACCGGCTGCAAGAATATTATAGAAGCAGTAAGAGAAGATGAACACCATCTGAACATACCGGCGTGGGATGTTTGCTTGACGTTAAAGCAGACAATCGACGAGTCGATTCATTATATTGGAATCCGCGCCCATGATTTTGTGCCAATCTGGGATGTGGATGAGACGGAAGAAGAGAAAAAAGAATGGCTTCCGGTTCGAGTGGATAGCGTTGCAAAGCTTCCGTTTGAACAGAAATATTTTCTTTGTCCAGCGGATGAGAAAGCGGAAAATATTTGCTGGTTTGTGCAGCGAGATCAGTGGCCAATTCTAGAAGAAAAAGGAATGCCTTCCTGGCTTGAAATCCCGGAAGAAAAATTATTATTGTTAAAGTAATTAATTTAATGTATAAAAGAGCGCAGGCTGTATTTTACAGTCTGCGCTTTAACATTTCTGGGTTTGTCGCATAAGTCAATGCAGTTTCTTCTGTGATCGTTCCCTCTTTATAAAGTTTTAAAAGGCTTGCATCCATGGAAATCAGTTCCGGTGTGGCGGATGAATAGATCATACCGTCAATCTGTGGGATTTTATTTTCACGGATCATATTGCGGATCGCTGGTGTTACAGTCATAATCTCGAACGCAGGAACTTGTCGGTCATCGACGGTCGGCACGAGCTGCTGTGATACGACAGCCTGCAGAACCATAGATAACTGGATGGCTATCTGGCGCTGCTGATTCGGCGGGAAGACATCGATGATTCGATCAATCGTGTTGGCCGCACCAATTGTATGCAAAGTCGAGAAAATGAGATGTCCGGTTTCGGCCGCAGTCATGGCAACCTGCATTGTCTCGAGGTCACGCATTTCTCCAAGTAATATGACATCCGGGCTCTGGCGCAGAGAGGCGCGAAGAGCAGTCACATAGCTTGTAGTATCGACGGTGATCTCTCGCTGGCTTACGATACACTTATTGTGCCGGTGCAAAAATTCCAGCGGATCCTCCAACGTAATAATGTGCTTGCGCTGGGTGTGATTGATATGGTCGATCACACAGGCAAGGGTAGTTGATTTTCCACTTCCTGCCGGACCGGTTACAAGTACAAGACCTTTAGAAAAATCTGCAAAATTAATGATCTCCGACGGGATTCGTTCTTCATCTGCATTTGGCAAAGAGAAAGAGATAATACGGATGACAGCAGAAAGCGACCCTCTTTGTTTAAATGCACTGACACGGAAGCGGGAAAGCCTTGGAATGGAGAAGGAAAAATCATCATCTCCTTTTTCGAGCAGGTCATTCATGTCGCGCTCTTCGGCCAGTTTGTAAATCGTCTGGATGATCTTAGAAGTCTCTTCCGGTGTCAGTCTTTTCTCATTTTCGTGGACGATCACCCCATTTATCCGCATAGAAACGGGCAGCCCGGCTATGATGAAAATGTCAGAAGCCTCAGAAGTCACCGCTTTTTTTAGAAAAATAGAAGTGAGTGCTGTAAGTGAAGCCATAAAATAAACCTCCTTTTTATTCCTGGAGCAGATGTAAGGAATTGTCGCCCCTCCACTTGGTTGTAGCGATCGTCTGCCAGGAAGTGATTGTATAACGTTCGTTATCTGCCGGATCAAGAATGCGAAGTGTTGTCTTTAGTGCCTGTTTTTCGTTCATCTTTGTGAGAAAGGTAAGTGTAAGGCCTTTTGAAGATTCGGCTATCTTGATATGGGCATTGTTTTTATATTTGTTTTTTATATGTTGAAAATATTGTGCTTTTCCGGATGTGTGGTTGCGGCTTTCTTTCAGGAAAGAATCGATGTCTGCAACGGTCTCTTCTGCCAGACTAGTAGCTTTGTAATATTTTTTTGTATGCCGAATTGATTTTTCGGTTGCCTTTGCATCCGATGCGGCGCTGGAAAGAGAAAGTGCTGCAAATGTGATCATGCATAAGACGATGAAGATCATCAGCAAAGTGACTGATCCGATATTTGTAATTGGAAAAGTTTTGCGTTTCGTTGTAGTTGTCATAGCGCTTAGTCCTTTACATATCTTTTGAAAGCCAGATCGGCAATTTCTGTTTGCGTTTTTTCTGTTGTAACGGCCTGCAGTTTGAAATTACACATCGCATCTTTTGAGCGAGATGAACATAAAATGATTTCATACGATGCGTTGTTTGAGGAGCAGTTATCCCAGTTTTCATCGAAAAAAATATTTATATTCTCATTGACGATGTTGCAGGCAGAATATTCGGTCCTAATTGTTTTGAAAATCGCTTCTGGATTTTTAAAATTGTTTGTGTCAACCGAGTAGAGAAGCTCTGACAGATTTTCCATCTGCGTCATTGCCTGTTCCTGTCTGGCTGACTGCACGCTTAATGTGTGTGACATAGAAAAACAGCGCAAAACTACGGCACTGCTCAGTGCAAAAAATAATATAGCGATCATAAGCTCCAACAGGAAAATGCCAGATCGTTTGTTGTTCGTCTGATTCATGATCGGCTCCTTCCTGCAAGCAGGCGTGTGAGCCTTGTGCCATCTTTTTTTGTGACGGTCACGCGATAGAGTCCGTTTCTAGTGTGGGTGACGGATAAGTTTTTCGCCTCAATCACATTTTTTCCTGATTTTAAAGGAACGGATACGTGATCTCTTACGATAAGTTCTTTGAGCCATCCGTTATCTGTATAGAGATAGGTGGCATATCCTTTTTGCTGAAATACAAGACATTGTCTGCCTTCTTTGCGCTTTATTAAAATAGTCTCTTCGCTGTCATTTGCGTGAAATTTTTCTGCAATGTAGGCGAGTGGCGTTGTGCTCTGATAATTGTATTCAGACCGGCTGGTCTGGGCGGAATAGATCCGCGCCGAGAGAAGTAGCACGATCATTGCAGAGAGTGCGAACACGAGCAAAAGTGTAAGAGGAAATATGAAATCAATCATATGTTTTTTAGTATGTCGAAAACCCATGAATGTTTCCCTCCTTTTTGAATGATCGTAACGTCTGGCATCAGGTTGGCCCCCAAAGGCTGATAGTCGATATAATATTTTTCTGAATTGTAAGTCAGACCATAGTGTTTTACTAGATATGAAAGACTTTCCGGATACGTCCCCTCCTGTGCATAGCACCTGGTGATGTCTCGCGTGATGGCGGATTGGAGCGTCTCCATCTCGTTTTTTTCAATGTCCTTTTGAACGGAAGCAATGCCATAGGAAAATAACCCCAAAACAGCGAGAAATAGAAATACAGAAACGAAGAGGTTGCGTAAATATGAAGTTGGTCTGTTTTTCATAAAACGATGTGCCATTTGGTAAAAGATTCCTTCCTTTCCTATAATCTTACAGATTTGCCATAATGCCGATGAGTGGCAGCATAACTGCGAGTAATATAATGCCGACGATCACAGATAAAATAATTACGAGCGTCGGTTCGATCATTGCGATAAGCTTAGAAAGATGTTCGTCCACTTCGGACTCATATTGTGCGGCGATTTTATTCATCACATCTTCCAGCGTACCTGTTTTGGAACCGATGGAAGCCATTTTGGCATAAACACCGGAAAAAATATGGTGGGTAAGAAGTGTTTCGCACAGATCCATGCCATTCGTCATATCTTCTTCACAGGTAACGAGTCGTGCACGGAAATTTTCATCTTCGATCAAGTGAGTTGTCAGTTTCAGACACTCCTGCGGTGTAAGACCGCTGCTTAGCGTAAGTGCCATGCCATTCGCAAATCGTCTTGCTCCAATCTGATCAGTAAGTGAATTTCCACGGCGTTTATTTGCGCGAAAAGAAAGGAGCGTTTTTCGGCCGCGCTTTGTTCCGAGAAGAAAAAAACAAAGCACTGCAAGAAGAATGAGAACAATGGTGCAGATGGCAAGATGAGCATTTAAAAATTCACCTGCTTTTAAAATGCCAAGAGACAATCCAGACATCTGTTTTCCGAGCTGTGCAAATACTTGATTGAAGATCGGCATGACTTTGGTAATCAGAACGAAAATTACAAGGATCATCATAAAGATCATAAGAAGCGGATAGGTAACCGCATTGCGGATCGTCTGGTCCAAAGCGGTCTTTTTTTCATAATAATCGGCAAGAGAATTTAAAACATCATCTAATTTGCCGGATCGTTCGCCAATCTCTACCATCTGAACCATGTAATCTGGGAATGCATTCGTATCTTTCAACGCCAGGTAAAAAGATCCGGTTTCCATAAGTGTTGTATTTATTTTATTCAGAAGTTCTTCCTCTTCTGCATTGTCTGCATCTTCCAACATGATGGAGATGCCTTCCAAAGAAGAAATACCGGAGCGTAAGATCATTGCGATCTGCGAGCAGAAGGCAGCTGTCTCGGCGCCGGTAAGTGGAGTGCAAGGTTTTTCAGTCATATTTTTTCTCCTTCTGGTTATCAGTAGTTGAATTTTACGATGTAATGCTTTGTGTCGTTGACATATTTTTTGACAGATTCTTCGTCGTTGCTGGCTGCAAGTGTTGGATCCATAAGCTGCCAGTCCGTGCCGTCAAATTCGATAATGTTATCGACCCATCCTTTGTCATCTACGTAAGTACTGATCCAGGCGTGGTAAGTATCTCCGGCATAACCGACTTCCAGCTTTGTTGGAATCCGCTGTGAACGAAGCATAGCAGTCATAAGTGCTGCATAATCAAAACAGATTCCTTTTTTACTTTTCAAAGTTCTGTCAATGTCAGGAATATAGCCGTAGGAGACATTTTTCGCCTTTTTATTATCGTAAGATATATTTTTGATCACGTAATTATAAACATTTTGAACGACTTCCAGATCACTCCATGTATTTTTGGCAAGCGTTTCGCCCTTCTTCACGGCAGTGGATTTTGCATCGAACCAGACGTAATGGTTCGGATATAGAAATGGAAGGAAGTCACTTTTTAATTTCAAATGAATGTTCTTGTCCATGCCGACTGCATAGGAATCTCCACCGATATGCTCTAACACACGTAACGTATAATCGCCGTTTCCGGCACTCAGTGGAAACGTAGTATATGCGTTGCTTTTTTTCAAAAGATACGTATAGTTGGAATTATCCGGCGCTTTGATCTGCAGTTTGACTTTGGAACTTTGTCCGGTGTACTTTACCATGATATATCCTTTGGAAATGTTGGAAGCATCGATAGATGCAATTGCATTTTTATAAACATTTTTCCCGGAAGCGGAAGGCGAGAGTACTTTTGCTGTCGCATCTCGCTTTGGACCGGAATGATCTGTTTTGTTTTTGTCTGAAGTACAGCCGGTCAATAAAAAAAGAAGAACCGAGACAAACAGTAAAAGGTGTAGTGCTTTTGAAATCATTTTTGTCTGCATATCAGGGTTCTCCTTTGTCAGTTACATATTATTTCTTCACCGGAGATAGCAATAAGTCCAGTGTATTTCCTGCGTGATCAGGAATGATGACCGTTGTCGGCTGTCGTGGTATATCAAAAGAAACAACGCCGGATTCGCGATCAATCGTTCGTGGTGTAAGACCTGTGATCTTTTCGTAAGCTACACCGGAATAAGTATCGGATATTTCTAAATATACGACTCCTTTTTTAGAGTAGGAATTAAGAAGTATCGGTTTTTCTGTATCAAGGCTCGAAACTTTAAAGCTTCGGCTGGAAGACTGTGCATTCAGTCCTTTTGCATGAATTGTTAAAGTTCCGTTTGTAGTTACTTCACAAGTGTAAGTTTCTCTGTCTTTTCTTGTCATAGCGATCGGATGACCATCAAGATCAGCGGTTACTTCGTGGATTGGCAACAATGTCTTTATGCGTATACTGTAAATGGCAGCTGTTGCGGAATCAACTCTTGTGCATTCTGCAACGATCGTTGGCTTGATGAACAAAAGTGGCATCAGAACCAGAAATAGAATGCAGAAATAACCGATTCTTGAAGCAAAGCCAAAGCTTGTTTTTTTATAATTGCCCCAGTCTTCTAATACATCGACAGGGATTGCGCTTGGTTCCATATCGCAAGCATTAAATACATTGTTGAGAAGCTGGTTAGCAGTTTTCGTATCTAAGGCAGGGGTATCTGTATTGTTAAAAGAAGACGCGTTACGTTCAAGCTCAGATGTATACTCTTTATTCAAAACAAATCCCTCCTTTCTCTTCATGAAGCATCTCTTCCAGTAATTTACTACCTTTGCGAATCCGTCTCTTGACGGTGCTTCGACTGTAATCCATGGCAACGGCAATATCGTCAATGGTCATATTGTTGTAGTAGCGCATGATAATCGCTTGGGCATATTGTGGCGGAAGGCTTTGTACAGCCTGCATAAGGCGAAGCTGTGCATCCTTGTTGAGCATTTGGTTTTCCGGGTTTGCAGCATGATCTGCCAACGCTTTGGAAATATTGCTCGTTCCGTCGGATGATACATAATTTAATTCCTGTTCCTGGCGGCGTCTTTTCTTCCACGTGTTAAAACAGATCCGGAATGTGATCTGGTGTAACCATGAGACGAACAACCGCGGGTTTTTGAGCGAATCAATATTTTTCAATACGAGGATATAAACTTCCTGCAAAATATCCTGTGCAAGATACACATCTTTGACATACTGGTAAGCAAAGCGATATTGCGCCTGGTATGTAGCGGTGTACAATTCCGCAAATGCATCGCTGTCGCCGTTCTGGGTTTTTTGCACCAGTTTTGCGATGTAATCGTAATCAAGTTCCATGCAGTTAACTCCTTTCTGCATTCGCCGATTGTTCGATGCGTCTGTTCGCAAGAGCAATAAGCTGAGTAATCTGATCTAAATGTTCGTTGCTGTTGAGAGCCACACCTGTGCGGTATTCAATCGTGATCGCATCAGGTGTTTTATTGTGTGCTGCTACACAATCTTCCATGCGACGGAAGAAAAGAGAAATCTTTTCTTCGGTGCAGTCCTCGAAGATTGCAAGGAACTTGTTACCACCATTGCGGCCGACAAAACAGATGGATGCGGCAGCAGTCGAAAGAATATTAGAAAACTCTTTCAGAAGACGGTTTCCATCCGCATGTGTATACATCGTATTGATCTTTGTCAGATTTGAAAAATCAATCATTACACATCCGATATCTTCCGGAAGCTTCTTATCATAATATTTTTCAATGATCGTATCACAGCTGAAGCGGTTTGGCATGCCGGATACAGGATCAGAATATGCAACTCCATATAAAGTATGATAGTTTAATTTGATCGATGAGATCAGATTATAATCGATCATCAGAAAAATAAAGCTGATCAACAAAAGTCCCCACACAAGGAAAAAAAGAATGGTTGCAGGGCGACTGGAAAATACAAATTGTTTTACTTCCGGTTTCAGCAGAAGAAACAGACTTAAAATGGCAAGTACGACAAGTATTGCCATCTGAAGTATTTTAAACGATGTGTACTTTTTCATATATTCATAAACCTCCATAAATGCATCTATATAAATTTTCCTTATATTATAACATAAAGAAATAGAAAATGCCATATTTCCAAAGTTAGTGTACACTTCCTATTGTGATATGTAGGCAAAATCGTTATAATCAGATTGGAAAGTTTTGAACGTTGTTCAAGTCGAGCGTTCCCATATAATAGGAAGAAGGTCAAAAAAATGGAGATAGATAATCTGAAAAAACAGGTTCTCGAAGATGTAGATCCTGTCCTTAAAAAGAAAAAGAAAAGAAGACAGCGCAGAAATAGAATTTTGATCACTTTACAGTTTTTAGCAGTGATCGCGATCATTGCGGGCGTATTTTATTTCTTTATCGGAATTTCGACAGTAGATGGGAATTCTATGTATCCGACATTACATGATCATAATATCGTGCTCTATACGAGACATAATAAAGAATATAAAAGTGGTGATATTGTCGCACTGAATCGACCGAATGGGGAAGTTTATGTAAAGCGCATTATTGCCGTTTCCGGAGACACTGTGAATGTCCAGCGAGGAAAAGTATATGTGAATGGACAGGAGATTGTGACAGAACAGGCAGTCGGTGTGACGGAGGCTAAATCGGATATGATCAAATATCCGTTGACAGTTGGAGACAAAGAAGTTTTTGTGCTGGGAGACAATCGTGAGATTTCGAGAGACTCGAGAGAGTTTGGTACAGTGAAGGTCAAAGCCATAAAGGGGACGATCCGATGGTATATGGGGGAATTTTAGCAGACGAGGAAGATGAGAGACAATGGGACAAACAGAACTGAAAGAGCGGTTTGAACGCCGGGAAAACTTGAGAGGTACGGCACTTACTATTTTAGGTGGTATATTCTGGGGGCTTGCCGGCGTTTTTGGAAAATATTCATTTGAGCATAAAGGAATGACACCACAGTGGCTAGTCAATGTGCGACTGATCATTGCAGGAATCCTTCTGCTGCTCACAGTTATCGCAAAGCAGAAAAAAGATACCTTTCGCATCTGGAAAAATCCAAGACATGTAGTTCGGATGATGCTCTACGGTATTATCGGTATTGCAGCCTGTCAGATGACATATTATATGGCAGTAGATGATTCGAATGCGGGGATCGCAACGGTACTGCAATATGTAGCACCGGTTATTATTATGGTATATACATCCCTTCGCTATCGGAAGATGCCGGAAGTTTCAGAACGGATCGCATTGGTGCTTGCTTTTGGAGGCGTGCTATTGATCGCCACACACGGAAATCTGACAGAGCTTTCTGTGTCCAAGACAACACTCATCTTAGGACTTTTGTCTGCGGTCGCTACCGTATTTTACAACTTAAGTCCGGGTAATCTGATGGACGAATATGGAACATTTGCAATTGTCGGTTGGGGCATGTTCTTTAGTGGAATCGTTCTCCTGCCATTCGTAAAACCGTGGCAGACTACCGGAGATATTACGTGGGATGTACAGACCTTTCTCTGCGTGACAGTAGTTATAATTATGGGAACGGTGCTTTCCTTTGGCTGTTATATGGAAGGACTCCGCCTGATCGGAGGAACGAGAGCAAGTATGTTTGCTTCTGTGGAACCGCTGACGGCAACGCTGGCGTCGGTATTATTTATGGGAGTCTCTTTTACATTGATGGATTTCCTTGGATTTGCAGGCATTATCGGTGCAGTTATTATATTGTCGCTGCCGAAGAAGAAAAAATAAGAGTGGATCGTGAAAAGGAGTATGAAAGTACTCCTTTTTTGATGCTTCGTTATTGACATTTAAAAATTATGTTTGTATACTTATAAAAGTTAGCATCCGAACTATTGGGAAACGAACTAAATGTTCGAAAGGAGAAATTATGTCAGAATCAGATCAGAAAATCAAGGAGATCCATATGGGGCGGTTGATCCATATACTTTCCCATCAGATGAAGCGGCGCAATGTCGGAGAAGCATTGGATGGTGCAGACGAGCTTACTACGATGCAAAAGCATGTGCTGAAATTTATTTTGCTCGAATCCAGACATCACGACATTTACCAGAAGGACGTAGAAGAGGAATTCTGTATTCGCAAGTCAACGGCGACAGGTATTTTAAAGCTGATGGAGGAACACAGATTTATTACGAGAGAAGCGGTAGAATTTGATGCGAGGTTAAAGAAACTTGTACCGACAGCAAAGGCTAAGAAGCTGCTTACGCCGATCATGGAACATATCAATCAGACCGAGGCGATGATTGTAGATGGCATTTCTAAGGAAGATGTGCTGACATGTAAGAAGGTTATGTGTTTGATGTACCATAACCTTGTTGAGGAAGAAAAGAAGAAAAAGAAATAATAGAAAAGCCTACTAATAAAAAGTCAAGTACTTTTGAAAAAATTTAAGAATTGAAA
>JAUNTC010000135.1 GCA_030538915.1 Lachnospiraceae bacterium
AGTATTTTACATCTTTTTATGGTTCTTAACGAGGCACGGATGGTTTACCGTTTACGATAAATCTCATGATATACTTCAATAAACTAAAGTGAATCCGACGCAAAAGAGAAAGTGAGGATAAAACTAAGGTGCAGAAGAAAAAGAAAAAACAACTGCCGGCGATGCTCTTTGTTATTCCGGTAATTATTACGGCTTATTCCTGCCGAATGCTTGCAATGTTTGATATTGGTGGAGAGATTTTCAGTCTTGTTCGTGCAATGATTTATCTTGCATTGTTTGATATTTGGATTGTAAGGGTAAAGCGTACCGTTCAGCAAAAAACCATACAGAGATATTTGCTTATTGCCGGTGGAATGATGGTATTTTGGATTTTTGTACGTACTGTAAAATATGAATTTGAGCTACCGCCAACTGCGATTAGACTTTGTTGGTACATGTATTACCTGCCTATGTTGACAATTCCGCTCATGGGGCTTTTGACGGCCATTACGATAGGAAAGCTGGAAAGCAAACAGTTTGACCGTAAGGTAGCTTTGCTGTACATTGTTACGGGGATACTTTTACTTACTGTTTTAACAAATGATTTTCATCAGCTTGTGTTTACTTTTCCGGAGGATGTGCCTTTTTTTCAGCGCTTAGACAAAAATTACGGATATAATGTTCTCTATTTTGCTATATTTGGATGGATAGGATTTTGCGGCTTGGCGGCTCTTGTAACAATGTGGAAAAAATGTAAAGTTCCAAATACGAAAAAGCATCTGCTGAAGCCTTTGATACCTGCAGGTTTGTCAATGGGATACAGTGTGATTTATTTGACAGGGTTTTCCTGGCTTACATTTTTGTTTGGTGATCTTCCCGTTACGCAGAGTCTGCTTTTTGTTGCTACGTACGAGGCCTGTTTTTCCTGCGGGCTTATTCCTACCAACACCAGATATATCGATTTGTTTGAGGTATCATCGGAATCATCTGCGCAAATTACTGACCGTGATTTTAATATTCGTTACAAAGCAAGTGATGCTCAGGCTGTAACAAAGGAACATATGGCTCTTGCCATTAATGAACCTTTTCCGTTGGACGACGGAAGGGTTTTGCACACTATGCCCATACACGGAGGTTACGCTGTTTGGACTGAGGATAACAGCGAACTTATAGCGCTGCAGGAGGAACTGTCTCTTTTGAAGGAAGAATGGCAGGAACGAAACGCTTTGCTGCAGTCTGAATATTTATTGGAAGAGAAACGCCGTAAAATACTGGAACAAAACAGACTATATGACATGCTGCAGGCAGTTACACAAAAACAGATAGATAAAATTGCGCTTCTGATGAAGGAATATCAGTCAAAGGAAAAAAATTCTGAAGAAAGCAGAAGAATTCTTGCAAAGATTGCTGTGCTGTGCAGTTTTCTCAAACGTCGCAAACATCTGGCTCTTATTGCGGACAGAGAATATACTGTTCCCAGTACAGAACTGAAACTGGCATTTTCAGAATCTCTGCGCACACTCAATCTGCTTGGGGTCGAAAGCAGCCTGTTTATTGACACCGAAAAACAGCTTGATGGTGAGGATGCAAGCAAGGTTTATGACTTTTTCGAGGATGTGCTCGAAATGTGCATTGACAGCTTGCGCACAATTGATGTTCGTATTGTTAGACGTCATGACGGGCTTCGAATTGCGGTTACAGCGGAATGCGATACTGATCTTTCAAAGCTGTGCACTGAATATCCGGAGGCTGAATTTGATAACTACGACGGAGAACAGACTTGTCTGCTGCAAATAGGAACAGGAGGTGAGGAGTGATGGGTGCGTTTGAAAATCTCACAGAATATAATAAGACACTCCTTATAGTTCTTATGTTTATTGCCTTTGTTGGTGAACAAGGTCTGTTTATATTTAAGCTTGGAAACATGGCGCCGCCGAAAAACTGTCTGCGCTGCGGAGTTTTTCTGGTTGTGAATGCTTTTTTGCTAGTTTCAGTGGCGCAGAAAAAAGCACTCTGCTTTACGGTAGCTACGGTGTTTTCTTTGCCATGGCCTGTTATTGCAGCCTGGGTTGCGCTTTCTGGTTTGCACATCTGTACAGCTTTTTATCATGAGAGATTGCGTGCCGACAATACGTTGTCAAAGAATTCTATTCAGGAAGGAACTGACGATATACCTCTGGGACTTTGTTTCTCGGATCCGAAGGGACGTATAATTCTGATAAACAAAAAAATGCGAGAGCTTGCAGGAGAAGTTTTCGGATTTTACCCTCAGATGACAAGCGAGATGAAAGAGGCTTTGTCAAAGCAGGGAAAAGCTCAGGTTCTGGACGGCGACTGCGTAAACATAGGCGAAAGAATTTACCATTTTCGAATCTGCCCTATTACTGTGAATGGTGAAGAGGGATGGAAACAGATAATGGCATATGATGTTACCCAGCAGCACAGAATCAACGAAGAACTACGCATAGAGACTGAGAAACTGGAAAAAATCAACAGGAAAATTCGTAAAATGTATGAGCGAATGAGTGACGATATACGCGAAAAAGAAAGTCTGGAGCTCAAAGTGTATGTCCACGACACTATCGGAAGAAGCATCCTAACTGTACAAGACATCATGGAAAACGGTGATGAAACCGAACAGAAGGTACAGGCACTGCGGGAGGCTATAGGTGTGTTGTCAAGCAATCGCACTACATTTGCTGGAACCCTGGAAGAAGTTGTTCAGACTGCTGCGAAGATGGGCGTTAAAGTTGATAAAAGAGCTTCCTGTATAATATAAAAAGTGGATGTTGAAAAATGTAAATACCTCAGAGT
>JAUNTC010000136.1 GCA_030538915.1 Lachnospiraceae bacterium
TCGGATCAACGAAAAACTCCACAATGTAAAACATGGCCTTGCCCTAACAAAAAAAAATCAAGACTCTTGTCGAGTCTTGACTTTCTATGTATTCAGCTTATTGATAATCCATAACATCGATCCACTTCATCAGGAAATCTTTTTCCAAATCATTATCTTTTGCAAGCTGAGAAGCCGCCACGATTGGGAGCCACTGCTGTACATACTGTATCGCCGTATCGGATTTTTTACAATATGTCTTCAGATACAGATCCGCTACTTCTCTGTCTTTTAATGCAAATAAAAGATAGGTCATTGCTGCATCTGCACTTCCATTGCCCTGTGTTGCATGTGCCCAGTCAACAACCGTCATCTTGCCATTCTTTGCGACAATAATATTACTCGGATTGAAATCACCATGGCAAAGCTTTCTGTGATGAGGCATACTTGCCAATCTTGTTAAGAGCTCATATCTCTGACTAGCATCAAGCTCTGTGATACTGTTGATCTGTCTTGCAAGCTTTTCCTTAAGATCTGGAAGCATCGGGGCTTTTTTGGACTGCACACTCAGCTGAAGATCTACGAAATCTTCCATGTACTTGTCTTCATTCGCCGGATCTACACGCATCATCTCTTCTAATGTCTTTCCGTCCTTGTATTCCAAGAAAATAGCCCATTTCCCATCTATTCTTTCAATCTTCTGAAGTTTTGGAATGTCAAGCCCGGTCTCTTCTACTCTGACGGTTTCCATTGCCTCATTGAAAATATCAACCTTCGGATGCTTCTCATCAAATACTTTAATGATACTGTTTTCACAGTGATATACTTTCTTGTACGAACGCTCCACGATCAGTTTACATAAATCCATGTTCATAAAAAGGCCTCCTTTTTCTTTATTCCCGAACTATTTGTTAGGTATATTATATACCTGTGAAAAAGAAAATGAAAGCCTTTTTTGATATTTTTTTAACTTTATTTTTTCTTATATTTTTATCGTGAAATATTCTACAATCTCATTATTCCATAATCGGTTTTAATGCCTTTGCAAGTTCTTCTTTCTGTGCCATTGCTTCATCAAGATCTTTGCCAAGTGTTGTATAATAAATCTTAATCTTTGGCTCTGTTCCGGAAGGACGTACTATTACTGTTGCGCCACCTTCCAATCCATAGATTAATACATTAGCAGCCGGAAGTCCTGTCTCTTCCGGTTTCTGATAATCTGTCACAGATACAACCTTATGACCTGCCACTTCTGTCAATGGTTCTTTACGGAGGTTCTCCATAATTCCTGCCATCTTATCCATTCCACTAAGACCCGGGAACTCAAAGCTGTCTACCTTGTTGAGGTAACGACCGTACTGCGCATAGATTTCTTCCATTCTCTGTTTGAGAGAGCTTCCGATACTTCTATAGTAAGCAGCCATCTCGCAGATCAACATGGAACCGATTACTGCATCCTTATCTCTTACATATGGTCCTGCAAGATATCCATAGCTTTCCTCAAATCCAAAGATAAAGCGATCTACTTCGCCTGCTGCCTCTAACTGGGCAATCTGATCACCGATCCACTTAAATCCTGTCAAAACATTGTGAAGCTCCACATTATAGTGTTTAGCAACTGCATCCGCAAGTGGAGTCGATACGATTGATTTTACTGCTACCGGATTTTCCGGCATTGTACCTTTCTCGATACGTCCTGCACAGATATAGTCTAACAACAGAACACCAACTTCATTTCCACTTACCAGTTCATAAGAACCATCTGGGCACTTCATGGCAATTCCGACACGATCTGCGTCAGGGTCTGTTGCAAGCATCAAGTCCGCTTCTGTCTCTTTTGCAAGTTTCAATCCAAGCTCTAATGCTTCAAAAATCTCCGGATTCGGATAACTGCATGTTGTAAAATAACCGTTTGGATACTCCTGCTCCGGCACAATTGTGATATCTGTAATGCCAATGTCCTTCAAAACACGTGTGACCGGAACTAATCCAGAACCGTTCAGCGGACTATATACTAACTTCAGTCCGGCACTCTTACATAAGCCTGGACGAACCTGGCGGGACTCGATTGCTTCATATAATGCATTCTTGCAATCATCTCCGACAAACTGGATGAGACCTTTCTCTACACCTTCTGCGAAGGATACATACTGGGCCCCGGTTAACACATCAGTTTTTAAGATTTCTTCATATACGATTGCAGCCGCATCGTCTGTCATCTGACATCCATCTGGACCGTATGCTTTATATCCATTATATTTAGCCGGATTATGCGATGCTGTAACCATAATACCAGCATTACAATTATAATAACGTGTTGCAAATGATAATGCCGGTACTGGCATCAGTGCATCGTAAATACGTACTTTAATACCATTTGCTGCCAACACTCCTGCTGCTGTCTTTGCAAATATATCACTTTTCAAACGGCTGTCATAACTGATCGCAACTGTCTGTGTTCCACCCTGTGTCTTTACCCAGTTGGCAAGTCCCTGTGTCGCCTGACGTACTACATAAATATTCATACGGTTTGTTCCTGCACCTAAAACTCCACGAAGTCCGGCTGTTCCAAACTTCAGAGCTACTGCAAAACGTTCCTTTATCTCGTCTTCGTTTCCTTCAATTCTGGCTAATTCGGGATTCAGATCTGCATCTTCCAAATCTGCTTCTAACCAACGCTTATACTCTTCCTGATACATTTTGATCACTCCTATTACTCTTATATTTCCATTCGAAAATGACACTTCTAATATACCATATTTTTGAGCATGCCGCAATTTGCTTCTTATGTGCAATAACGGAA
>JAUNTC010000137.1 GCA_030538915.1 Lachnospiraceae bacterium
TCGGAAGCCCGTTTTTAGCATAATTTTGACGCTTTAGTATTTCCCGCCGACGGAATCTGAACAGGAACGGCTTCCTACTTTTTATGCAGGTCCGGGTCGTCGTGCCTTCCTGAATTAAATCCCAATTTAAATCTCCACCTCAAACGGCAGCCTGTCCAGAATATCTTTCTGCATATCTACTCCTGGGTAGACTTCGATCAGTTTTAAGCCTTTTGGTGTCAGTCTGAACACACAGCGTTCTGTTACATACAATACCTTTTGTCCATTTTCTATCGCTCGCTTTGCAGAGAAGCTTACACTGTTGACCTTCTCTACGAACTTAGCAATTTCTCCTTCTTTCTGAATCGTCACCACTCCTTTTTTCTGCGTAACCTCCAAACCTTTGGCATCAAATGTCATACAGAACACAACCGTCGGTGTCTTTGCCGTAATATTTGCAAATCCGCCGATTCCGGCAAATGCACCAGGTCCTCTGTGTGCATTGATGTTGCCATATTTGTCAACTTCCAGAGCTCCCATAAAGCAGATGTCCAGTCCTCCGTTATCATATAAGTCGAACTGGTTTGCCATATCATAGACTGACGCTGCACCAATCATAGCTCCAAATGCTTCTCCCGATACCGGAAATCCGCCGATACCACCGGACTCTACCGTAAGGGTTACCATATCCAGCATGCCGCTCTTTCTCGCATACCTGGATACCATCTCTGGGATACCGATTCCGATATTCACGATATCATCCACCCGAAGTTCCTGTGCAGCTCTCTTACCAATGATATTTCCCGTCACACTGTTCTTTTTTGGTTTGGTCGATACATTCTCGATCTTTTCACTCCATGTATACCAGTCCTTGTAAGGAATCTCAAAGCTTCCCGTAAGCGCCGTATACGCTTCGTTTCTCTTTTCCGGCTCTGCCACAACGATTGCATCTACAAGACATCCCGGAATAATGGCGTTACGTGGACGCGACGGTGTATCAACCAGACGGTCTACCTGTACGATAACTTTTCCCCTGTTTGCCTTTACCGCCTGACAGATGGAAAGAGCATCGCCGGACATAAACATATCATCGAATGTGATATTTCCCTTTCTGTCTGCTGCTGTTCCTTTGATCAGTGCGATCGTAATCTTCGGAAGCTTGTAATACAGGAATTCGTCCCCGTCTACTTCTACATGTTTTACCAGTGAATCATCGATGGATATGCGGTTAATACCAGGTCCTTCTCTTCTTGGATCTACGAATATATCCAGTCCGACTTTCGAAAGGGCTCCCGGCAGACCTCCGGCCTGTGCACGGATTGCATGAGAAATGCATCCAAGGGGAAGATTATACGCTTCAAAACGGTCCTCCAGCACCAGTTTCTTTGTGCTCATCATGGCTCCGAAATGTCCACAGATCAGTTTGTCTACTGCACCTTCTCTGATATATCCTTCTGCATTATGTTCTTCATCCCAGACACCGAATCCCGCACTGGATACAATCGTCAGATGTGTAGGAGACTGCATCTTCTGATATCTCCGGTAGATTGCTTCATGAAGTTCTGTCGGGTTCTCTATTCCTACAAATGAATTGACACAGATACAGTCTCCATCCCTGATCAGACGGATGGCTTCATCTGCACTCATGATTTCATACATTTTTTTCTAACTCCTTTAACCTTTGTACTGACAAAAAATAATTAATTCTATTTTATCTTATTACTCTGCTAAAGTCTAGCATTTCTATATTTTTAACCGATGCTGCTACCAGCACAGGCTTTACCACATATTAGTTGCAATAATTTTAGACCATTTCTCACAACTTTCTTCTTTAATTCCGCTCCCATTAATTCATCATTTATAATATCTACTGTTTCCGAAATTGTAATTGCATTATTTTTTTCTAACTCCGAAAGTTTGTCCTTAATTTTTTTAATAAATCGATTCAACTTTTTACTGACAGCGTTGTATTTGTATAATTTTCTTTATATTGATATCTGGATAACATATCAAATTTTATATTTAAGATATCAGAAAATAATTTATAATTTTCTACTACTAACACACATAATTTTTCTCTTGCTCGAGAAATCACTTGATATAATAACTTATAAAACAATAAATCAGGATTAGGATGTTCTTTTCCTTGTATTCTTCGTTCTGGTAAAAGAAGCAATTTCTACTCCTTTAGGCGTATATTTATACAATTTCTTCGTAGATTCCACAAATGTATATAAACGTACATCCGGCGCAAGATGTTTTAAATAATAATGGTTTTTTCCCAACTGACGTTAAATAGCCTCAACACCTACATCTTCACTTTTTAATATTTAGAACAAGTGTATCCCTATCAATCTTTATCAAATCGAATTCTTTTCCAATTTGTTCTATTGTAAAAGAAGTAAAAAGATTTTCAAAATATTTTATCTCTGTCTTCATATTCCGCAATAAATCGACAAGAGTTTTTATCTCTTCCTTACATAGCATTCAAATTAATTTACTAATCATTTTCAAATTCTAATCTATTATGAATATAATATTTATTA
This sequence comes from Lachnospiraceae bacterium, assembly GCA_030538915.1. Lineage (GTDB taxonomy): Bacteria > Bacillota > Clostridia > Lachnospirales > Lachnospiraceae > Dorea_D. The sequence goes on from JAUNTC010000137.1 coordinate 2,526, forward strand.
TTATATATTTCTTCTTACTTGTTTTCAATCTGTAAATATTTCCATAATTATCAAAAAATAATTTTTAAATTTATATTTCCCAACACGCAAAAAAAACCTTGAATTATCCCATTTTCATAGGAAATTCAAGGTTTTTCATTGATCTACATGATAATAATACGGTTCAAATTCTTATGCGAACTGTAAGATTATGCGTTCATCTGAGCTGCAACTTCAGCTGCGAA
>JAUNTC010000054.1 GCA_030538915.1 Lachnospiraceae bacterium
GCTTAAATAAAAGATTCTTTATAATATTTCTAAAAATGAAGTGTCAAAGACCCGAGACTGGCGTTGTTTCGGTAAGAAGCCGTTATGCAGGAGATGAAGGTCAGAAAGATCTTGCAGCATTTATCAATGATCTGAAAGAAGAAATCGATACAAAGACAATCCGCGAAGTTGTGAAAGAAGACGAAAAATAATCGGATGAAAAGATAAAATAATTTTTAGAAGACAGCATCATCAAAGGTGCTGTCTTCTTTACTTTTGCCCTTTAACTTGATATAATTGTTGTGTATATTTTTACATGAATGAAGGAAGAGAAAAAATGAGTGAACATGAAAAAACAGATCAGGAAACATATTATAATTCAAAACCGAAGATAGGTGGAAATGGTCCTTCGAAACTGCGAAAACAGTTTAATAAAGGAATGACATATTTTCTGATCATTGCAGCGGCATTGGCCTGCTATTTTGCCCTGCTTCGATTTCGATATATTTTTAATGTGCTTTGGAAGATATATGATGTTTTGAAGCCAGTATTATATGGAGCAGTTATCGCTTATCTGTTGAATCCAATTGTAAAGCGAGTAGATGAGCGTCTTGTACCAGCACTGAATAAGCGGATGAAAAACCCGAAAAGGGCGGAAGGAATATCAAGATTTGTCGGTATTTTCTTAAGTCTTGTCATATTGGGGGCGGTAGTCAGTGCGCTATGTAACCTGCTGCTTCCACAGCTTTACTTCAGCATTCGAGATATGATCTTTATATTACCGAGCCAGTTGAATCACATGATCAACTCTATGAACAATATTAAACTTGATGATTCTACAACCGGTTCGCTTGTGAAAACAATCGTGGAACAAGGAACGGATACGCTGGAAAATTGGCTTCGCAATGACCTTTTAGGACGAATGAATGAGTGGATGTCCAATCTTACGGTAGGAGTGATCAATTTCCTTGGTGAGATCGTGAACTTTTTGATCGGTGTTATCGTTTCCGTATATATTCTGTATAGCAAGGAGACATTTACCCGACAGACGAAGAAGACGGTATATGCAGTTTTTTCTCCGAAGCAGGCAAATCTGATCCTACATCTGACGAGAAAAAGTGATGAGATATTCGGCGGATTTATTATTGGAAAAGTGATCGACTCTGCGATCATCGGAGTGCTTTGTTTCATTGGATTGTCGATCCTTAATATGCCATATACACTGCTTGTCAGTGTTGTTGTCGGTGTGACGAATATCATTCCATTTTTTGGACCGTATGTAGGAGCAATTCCAAGTGCCATTCTGATCATGTTGGACAGTCCGATCAAAGGATTGTACTTCCTCATATTTATATTATTATTACAGCAGTTTGACGGAAATATTTTGGGACCGAAGATTCTTGGAAACTCTACTGGATTGTCCGCATTCTGGGTTATCGTTGCAATCCTTTTAGGTGGAGGCCTCTTTGGATTCCCAGGTATGGTTATGGGTGTGCCGACATTTGCCGTATTGTATTACATTGCGCAGATGCTGATACATAGTAAATTGGAATACAAATTATTACCGAAGAATACGAGCGCATATGACCCGTACAGTTACGTAGACAATGAAGGGCGATATGTACATGGGAAAGAAGATAATAAAGACAGTGAGAATAAAGACAGCAAGTAAAGGAGACTAGTTTATGCCAATTCGTGTACAAAATGATCTTCCTGTAAAGGAGATTTTGGAGCGTGAAAATATATTTGTAATGGATGAGCATCGTGCGACTCATCAGGACATCCGTCCGATCAAGATTGGATTATTAAATCTGATGCCGCTCAAAGAAGATACGGAGCTTCAGATTTTAAGATCTTTATCGAATACACCGTTACAGGTAGATGTGTCATTTGTCATGGTATCAAGCCATCAGGCGAAGAATACACCGACCAGCCATTTAAATAAGTTTTATAATCGTTTTGAAGAGATAAAAAATGAAAAATTTGATGGATTTATCATCACAGGTGCTCCGGTAGAGCAGATTCCTTTTGAGGAAGTAGATTACTGGGATGAGCTGGAAGAAATCATGGAGTGGACGAAGACACATGTTACTTCTACGCTTCATCTGTGCTGGGGAGCACAGGCAGGGATGTATTATCATTTCGGAATTAATAAGGAACCACTGAAGGAGAAAGCGTTTGGTCTTTTCTGGCACAAGGTGATGAATCGCAAGATCCCGCTTGTGCGAGGATTTGATGATTGTTTTTATGCGCCGCATTCGAGACATACAGAGGTGCCGATTGACAAAGTACATGCAGATGAGAGAATTACAGTACTTGCAGAATCAGATGAAGTTGGTCTGTTTTTAGCAATGGCAGAGGATGGAAAGCAGATTTTTGTAATGGGACATCCGGAATATGACCGTGTGACATTGGATGTTGAATATAAGCGTGATCTTTCAAAAGGATTAAAGATCGCGATGCCTAAAAATTATTATCCGGATGATGATCCGAGTCAGACACCGCTTCTTCTGTGGAGAGCGACAGCAAACAACCTGTATACAAACTGGCTGAATTATTACGTATATCAGGCAACCCCGTATGATATGCTCGGAACACCGGATTTTCGATAGGCTGTCGATGATATATAATAAAGATAAAACTAAAATATCCTGGCTGAGGTTACAGAGCGAAAATTCTGAACCTGCCAGGATATTTTTTTATAGAGGACTATTATCAACTAAGAGCGTGCAGTATTGGCTGCGAGCTGTCTTACGTCCGGGATTGCAATAAGGACCGGATAAAGAACAGCTGAGATGATCAAGCCACCGACACCCTGAATGATATTAGCGGGAACACTTGCAAGTGCACCGGACGCACCGTAGAGGAAAACTTCACAGAGACAGTAACCACCGGCTACAAGTATAATATCAGCAATGCCACCGAGGATCACAGCTGTATATCTTGTTTTAGAAGAATGTCCAAGCTTCTGGTAAATGAGACCTGCAACGAGAGCTACAAGTCCTTTGATCACAAATGTAATCGGCACATAGATAAAATATCCACCGATCAGGTCAGCCATTGCAGATCCGATACCTCCAGCCAACAGTCCGTATGTCGGACCTAAGATCACACCGGAGAGGATGACGATCGCATCACCAGGATGGATATATCCGCCGGTTCCCGGGGTAGGGATGTGAAGAGACATTGTTGCCACACAGGATAATGCTGCGAATAGAGCAGTCATAATAATTTTCTTTAAATTAGAGTTCATAATAAAAACCTCTTTTCTTTTTACTTCGTTGTTGCTACTTTACAACAAAACTGGATTGAAATAAAGTACCAGTTATTATAAAAACAACCATGCCAGTTGAAAAAATTCTATATTTATGTTATAGTATGATATATACATCTAACGTTATGAGAGGTTCCGCTTACGCGGAAATTACAAACAACGAAGGGGTGAAGATATGCGCAGTGCATTTGCATCGACAAAATTAAAAACTCAGATCTGGCCTGATTTTATCGCACATTTTAAGAGTGAAACGACGAAAGCATCATACCAGTCTGATGTGGATGAAATTATGGATTATATCGAAAAAGATTTTTTAGATATAGAGGAAGAAGATGCAGACAGATATTTTCGATGGATGAAGGATAAGATAAAAAAAGGCGGGCTTCATTCTTCAACGCTTTCAAAAAAGTGCCGGGAGCTTCATTCGCTGGCAGAATTCATATGTGAAAACAGAGAAAAGTATGAAATGAGTGTAAATTTCCAGGATACATATGCGAAGTATTTGCCCTATGTTTCAAAACAGGAAAAACAAGCAAAATCTGTTCCGGTAAAAGATATCGACCGACTTCTTCATGTTACAAGGAATGATATAATGGCATATTGTATGATCGTGTTTATGTACCGGGCAGGACTTTCTTCCACTGAACTTTGTAATCTTAAAACAGATGATTTTGTAATCTATGAAAATGGGATGTTTGCGACTGTGAAAGGACGGCGTGAAATGTGTTATATTCCAAAAGATCTAGAAACAGTGCTGTATCAATACTTGAAGGATCGAGAAAGGAAGCTCATAAAAATGGAGAAGAACTGTACTTTTCTATTTTTTAACAAGAGAGGAAATCCCTTGAATACAATGTATATCAGTCGTCTTTTGAAAAAATATACAGACCGTGCAGGTGTCCCAAATTACAGTGCACAGAGCATTCGAAATACTTGTGCATTTACGATGGCTTCTTACGGTGCGACAGGCGCGCAGACAGCGAAACAGCTGGGGATTACGACGACTCAGATCGCAAGATACAATGGAATGGCATATAGAGATAATTATGGGCAGAAAAGCGCCAACGACCTTGTTCATATCCATGTGTTACCACCAGATGAAACAAAATAATAAAAAAGTTCTTGACAGATTCACTTTGTTGCAGTAAAGTAATGGACATAGATAAGAGAAACCGTTGAGAAAGAAGAGTAGATTATCTGATGACTTCACAGAGAGCGATGGGTGGTGGAACATCGCAGGGAATGGATAGTTGAATGGCCTTTCGAGGGCAGTCTGAAATCATGGAGAGTAGGGCTTGTCGGGAACCGAACCCGTTATCAATCAGGAGTGTATGTTAGTACATGAGAAAAGTGGACAATTCGTCAAGTTGAGTGGTACCGCGATAATATAATTGGATTATATTACCGCCTCAAACCTTAAGGTTTGAGGCGGTTTTTTTTTTCTAATTATTTATATTTTGTATCTTATCTTTCCGCCGGACCCAAACATTTTTCTCTCCTAACAGGAAAATATAAGCAAAAGAAAAGGAGAAAAAAACAATGAAGAAAAGAGTAGTAGCAACTGTATTAGCAGCTATGATGGCAGTAACAATGATGAGTGGATGTGGTAAAGCGCAGGCCAAAAGTGAGACAAAAAAAGAAAATTATGTGATCGGAATTGAGCAGTTTGCAGAGCACGGGTCACTGGACAATTGCCGGGAAGGTTTCTTAAAAGGGCTTGCAAAGGAAGGGATTGAGGAAGGTAAGAATCTGAAAGTAGAATACAAAAACGCAGCGGCAGATATGGGAACAGCTGGACAAATTTCAGATAGTTTTGTCGCAGATAAAGTGGATCTTATCTGTGCAATTGCTACACCGAGTGCACAGAGCGCATACAACGCCGCAATGGATAAGAACATTCCGGTTGTATACACAGCTGTTACAGATCCGATAAGTGCAGAGCTTGCTGATAAGGATGGAAATGCAACGGGAAATGCGACAGGAACATCCGATAAGCTTCCTGTTAAAGAACAGCTGGAAATGATTCGTGAAATGTTACCGGATGCAAAGAAAATCGGTATTATTTATACAACAAGCGAAGCGAATTCTGTATCTGCAATTAAAGAATATGAAAGTCTTGTAAAAAATTATGGATTCACACTCGTGAAAAAGGGAATCTCAACAACAGCAGATGTTTCTCTTGCAGCAGATGATCTTCTGAGCAAAGTTGACTGCATTACAAATCTGACAGATAACACGGTTGTATCTTCAATGCCAACGATTTTAGATAAAGCAAATGCGAAGAAAATCCCGGTAATTGGAAGTGAGATCGAACAGGTAAAAATCGGATGTCTTGCAGCAGAGGGACTGGATTATATCGCACTTGGAGAGCAGACAGGTAAAATGGCAGCTTCGGTTTTAAAAGGTGAAAAGAAAGCGGAAGATATGAAATTTGAAACTATTAAAAAGCCTGGATTTTATGTAAACAATAAGGTGGCAAAAAATCTTGGAATCAAAGTTTCTAAGAAGCTTAGCAAAAATGCAGTAGAAAGCTTTGATACGATCAGCGAAAGTAAAACGGCAGAAAAATAACAAAAAAACGATAAAATATATGTTCTGGGAGGACTTTTCATGGATTTGATCATAACAATTTTAGAACAGGGGCTGATTTATTCGATATTGGCACTTGGTGTATATATTACTTATAAGATACTGGATTTTCCGGACCTTACGGTCGATGGAAGTTTCCCTTTAGGAGCAGCTTTAAGTGCTGCTCTCATTACAAGGGGAGTGAATCCATATCTTACGCTTTTTGCTTCGTTTTTCGGAGGCGTAGTTGCAGGCGTATGCACTGGTTTGATCCATGTAAAATGTAAGGTAAGGGATCTGCTTTCCGGAATCATTATGATGACAGCATTATGGACGATGAATCTCTACATTGCAGGCACATCTAATGTCCCTTTATTTTCTCAGGACAGCATTTTTAAAAATGATTTTCTAGATAAATTGTTTCCAGATGAGATGAAAAAATATGTAACACTGCTTGTTATTCTTATTCTCGTTATTATATGTAAGATCATATTAGATCATTATATGAATACAAAATCCGGATACCTGCTCCGGGCAGTTGGTGACAATGACATTGTGGTTACCTCGCTTGCAAAGGATCAGGGAAATGTAAAAATACTAGGACTTGCCATTGCCAATGGACTGGTGGCATTATCCGGATGCATATTTGCGCAGGAAGAGCGTGTATTTGAAATTTCAATGGGAACAGGAGCTATCGTGATCGGACTTGCCAGTGTGATCATCGGAACGAGTATTTTCAAAAAAATGTCGTTTGTGAAAACAACAACAGCGGTGATCATCGGTTCCATTATTTACAAAGCCTGTGTAGCTGTGGCAATTCGTAATTTTGAGCCGCAGGCGATGAAACTTATTACGGCAGTATTATTCCTTGTTATTCTTGTGATCAGCATGGAGAGAAAGGCGAAGGTGAAATAAATGTTAGAATTAAAAAATATTCATAAATATTACAATCCAGGGACAGTTAATGAAATGTGTCTCTTTGATGATTTTCAACTTCAAATTTCGAAAGGTGATTTTATTTCTGTAGTAGGAAGCAACGGGTCTGGAAAAACATCTATGCTCAATCTGATTTGTGGCAGTATCGTACCGGAAAAAGGAAGTATTTTCATGGATGACCGTGATATTACAAAGAAAAAAGAGTATAAAAGAAATTTAAAGATCGGTCGTGTTTATCAGAATCCTGCTATGGGAACCTGTCCATCCATGACGATCCTTGAAAATATGTCACTTGCGGATAACAAAGGTAAAATATATGGTCTTTCCCGGGGGACAAATAAAAATCGCATTTCTTATTACAAAGAGCTCCTATCCAGATTGAATCTTGGATTGGAAGATAAGCTGGGTGTGAAAGTCGGTTCTCTTTCTGGTGGACAGAGGCAGGCGATGGCACTTTTGATGTCAACGATGCGTCCGCTGGATTATCTTATTTTAGATGAACATACGGCTGCACTGGATCCGAAAACCGCAGATTTAATTATGGAATTGACGGATCAGATTGTTAAGGAAAAAAATCTTACGACGATCATGGTTACACACAACCTTCGCTATGCAGTGGAAAATGGAAATCGCCTTCTTATGATGCATCAAGGAAAAATTATTTTAGATAAAAGTAAAAAAGAGAAGGAAAATATGTCAATAGATGACATTTTGAAAGTATTTAACGAGATCAGTATTGAATGTGGGAACTAAAAAATGGTATGCTATATAATAATAATCAATTTTAAGGAGATTTATAAATATGGCAAAACGAATTGCAAAATTTGAAAAAGTAAGCTTTGCGCAGTTTAAAGAAGGATATGTAGATGCTTTTGGAGAAGCATGTGAAGAAGAAATTTTAAAAGTGTATGAAAATATCAGACTTCCAAGGAGGGCAACGGCAGGTTCAGCCGGTTATGATTTCTTTATGCCTGTGACAAAAACATTAAAAGTACAGGAGACATTGAAGATACCGACCGGAATCCGTTTGAAAATGGATGAAAACTGGGTGTTGAAATGTTATCCAAGAAGTGGACTCGGATTTAAATATCGTCTGCAGCTTAATAACACAGTTGGAATCATTGACAGCGATTATTATGGCTCAGATAATGAAGGGCATATTTTTGCGAAAATAACAAACGATGGAAAAGAAGGAAAAGAGGTCGAGTTAAAAGAAGGCAATGGATTTATGCAGGGAATCTTCGTAGAATACGGAATTACAGTTGATGATGACGCAGAAGAAATTCGAAATGGTGGATTTGGTAGTACAACGAAGTAAATTAATGCTATAATAAAAGTAGTGTAAACATAGAGGAGGATGATACAATGACGAACTATGTAATTTCAGTAAACAGTACAGTCGATCTGCCAAAAGAATGGCTTGCGGACAGAGGTGTCCCGGTAATTCCTTTAAAATATACGATTGATAATGAAACTTATGACGATATGTCCGGCCTTACAGCTAAAGAATTTTTCCAGAAATTAAGAGAAGGGAAAATGAGTGTGACAACACAGGTGAATCCGGAACAGGCAAGAGAAGGATTGGAAAAGATTTTAAAAGAAGGCAAAGATGTGCTGCATCTTGCATTTTCCTCTGGACTGAGTGGTACATACAATAGTATGCGTCTTGCAGCAGAAGAGTTAAGAGAAGATTATCCGGAACGTAAGATCATTGTGATCGATACACTTTGTGCCTGTATGGGAGAAGGTTTACTTCTTTACTATGCACTAAAACACCAGGCAGAGGGTATGGATATTGATGCGCTTGCGAAATGGATAGATGAAAATAAATTGCATGTGTGCAGTAATGTTACCGTAGATGACCTTCACCATCTGCAAAGAGGCGGACGTGTATCAAAGACAGCAGCTATTTTAGGTACAATGGTACAGATTAAGCCAATTATTCACGTCAATAATGAAGGAAAATTAAATGTAATTGGAAAAGAGAGAGGACGTAAAAAATCCATTCAGAGAATTGTTGATATGTCTGTTGAGCGGTCGAAGGGATGGGAAAATGAAATTATTATGATCACTCACGGTGATTGCCTGGAAGATGCAGAGTATACAGCAAAGCTTGTGCGTGAGAAGATGGGAATTGATAATATTTTGATCAACAACATCGGTACCGTGATCGGAAGTCATACAGGCCCGGGAGTGCTGGCTGTATTCCATATGGGTGAGTATAGATAAAATAAATAATTAAAATAAAAGTAAAAAAAGACAGGATTTTCGGAATGTAATTCTTGAAATCCTGTCTTTTTTGTGTGTTAAATAATATTTTATAATCTAATGAATCCAAGTGCATTTGCGATAGAACTTCCAAGGATCAGTACGAGGAAGATCGGTGCGATCCACTTGATCATTATTGTAAATAATTTTTCACCTTTGAATGTGCCATCTGTAACTTTTACTTCCTCTGCAATAGAAGAAGGTTTGATAACGAATCCAATAAAGATGCATGTAAAGAATGCGACGATTGGCATTAATATACTGTTACTTACAAAGTCCATAATATCAAGTACAGACATACCCATCCAGCTGATGAATGAAAGTGGTCCAAATCCAAGTGAGGACGGAACACCCATGATCAAGGCAAGTACAGTTACAAAAATACAAGTTCCTTTTCTTGTCCAGCCAAGTTTATCTCTTAAGATAGAAACAATCGTCTCCATAAGAGAGATTGCAGATGTTAATGCTGCAAAGAATACAAGCAGGAAGAAAACAGTTCCGACAATGCCACTAAACTTCATGCTGTCAAATACTTTCGGAAGTGTAATAAACATCAGTCCAGGACCTGCACTTAAAGCAGATCTATCACCACCGGAGAAAGCAAATACTGCCGGGATGATCATAAGACCTGCAAGGAAAGCTACACCGGTGTCGAAAATCTCAATCTGACGAACAGAGCTTTCCAAGTGGTTATCTTTCTTCATATAAGAGCCATATGTGATCATAATTCCCATAGCAAGAGACATGGAATAAAAGAGCTGTCCCATTGCTGCAAGAATCGTCTTTGCTGATACGTCAGCCATGTGTGGCTTCAGATAATAAGAAAGGCCTTCCATAGCTCCGTCAATTGTTAAACCGTAAATACTTACAAACAATGTCAATACAACAAGGATTGGCATCATGAATTTGCTGACTTTTTCAATTCCTTTTTCTACACCGCATACAACGACAATAGATGTAAACGCGATAAACAAGAAGAACCATCCGAGTGGTTCATAAGTACCACCGATAAAATCTGTAAAATAAGTATCTCCAGATGATGCCTGTCCGGCTCCTGTGATAAATACAAAGAAGTACTTGATTACCCATCCACCGATGACAGAGTAATACGGGAAAATAATGATCGGTACTGCAGATGCGATTATTCCAAGGAATTTGAATCGCTTATCTAAAGTAGTGAATGCACCAATTGCACTTAATCCTGTCTTACGTCCAAGGGCAATCTCGGCTGTCATCAAAGAAAATCCAAATGTTACAGCTAAGATCAAATAGATTAATAAAAAGGTACCTCCGCCATATTTTGCAGCGAGGTATGGAAAACGCCAAATATTACCAAGACCTACTGCTGAACCGGCTGCAGCCAGTACAAAACCGAGCTTGCCGGAAAAACTACTTCTTTTCTTATTCATATAAAACCCTCCTATCCCATAAGTATTACTTATAGATATATTGTGTTATATTATTGCACAGAAGAAGATTATTTTCAAGATAAATTTACAGAGACTTTTTGTTTACAAATTCAGAGCAATAATTATATACTGTTATTAAGTATGCATAGAAGGAGGAAATCCATGTTAAAAGATAAGAAATATTTTCTGTTTGATATAGATGGTACATTGGCTATAGATGAAACCTTATATGACGGTTCAAAAGAACTGATTGATTACATAGAAGCAATCGGAGGCAGATCTTTTTATATTACGAATAATTCGGTGAAGAGTAGAAAAGATTATATAGAAAAATTTGCCCACTGGGGGATTTCTACAACGGCAGAACAGTTTATGACCGCATCTTATGCAACATGTGAGTATCTGAAGGCAAATTATAAGGACCAAAAGCTGTTTGTTCTCGGTACGCCGTCTTTTTGCAGAGAGTTAGAAGAATGTGGTCTCATTGTCACAGAAGTGGTTGAGCCGGATGTAGCATGTGTTGTAGCAGGATTTGACAGAACACTTCGTTATGAGAAGATTGAAGCAGCCTGTGAACTACTTCTGAGACCGGAAGTAGATTTTATAGGAACAAATCCGGACTTTCGATGTCCGACTGCATTTGGATTTGTGCCGGATTGTGGTGGGATTTGTGAAATGTTAAAAGTGACGGTAGAGCGAACTCCTTATTTTGTAGGAAAGCCGAATCCGGATATTGTAAGAATGTGTATGGATGAGGTGGATGCAAAACAGGAAGAAGTAATTGTTGTGGGAGACCGTCTGTATACAGATATTGCTTGCGGAATTAACGCAGGTGTACAGACAGCACTTGTATATACCGGGGAAGCGAAACCGGAAGACCTTGAAAATACCGAATATATGCCAGATTACGCATATGTAGATATAAAGGCACTGTTCGAAGCATTCAAGAGAGCAAGAGGAGAAGAAACGTGCAGATCATAGTTGGGATTATTATAATACTTGTACTTCTTCTCGTGATGGAAATATATCGGGAAGTGCATTGCTTTAAAAGAACCGATTATACAATTGCGTCCGAGAAGATCCGAGTACCAGAAAATGAAGAAAAAAGAGTTATATTTTTAAGTGATATGCACAACCAGCAATATGGGCCTGCCAACCGGGAGCTCGTTATGGCAATCAAAGATGCAAAACCGGATCTTATTTTCATTGGCGGGGACATGCTTATCGGGAAAGAAGATGTAGATTATGAACCAGCACTTGCTTTTGTTAAAGAAATTGTGAAGATGTGTCCGGTTTATTATGCGAATGGAAATCACGAGCAGCGGATGAAAGAAAATCCGGAAGATTTTCAATATTCTTATGAAACATACAAGGAAACGCTTGAGGCAAATGGTGTGTTTTTTTTAGAAAATGAGACATATAATTTTTCAGAATGGAATGTGGAACTGAAAGGAATTGAGATTCCACTTGGATGTTATCGTCGTTTTCGCAAAGGAGAACTTAGTGTGGAAGAAATCAAGGAGCGCATAGGAGAACCGGATCTATCCGCTTTTGAAATTCTAATGGCACACAATCCTACTTACATGAAGGAATACCAGAAGTGGGGAGCAGATCTTGTATTATCCGGTCATTTACATGGAGGTGTAGTTCGTATTCCGGGAGTGCTTGGAGTGATCTCTCCGGCATTTGAATTATTTCCCAAATATTCCGGTGATCTTTACCGCGACGGCAATAAATTCAGTGTTGTCAGTAAAGGACTGGGAACACATACATTTCATATAAGACTTTGGAATCCGGCTGAATTTATAGTGTTGCATTTGAAATCTTGTAATTCATAGTTTTTTTCTGTATAATAAGTAGGTTATGGATTATAAAAATAGATGTGAGGATGAGAGATGGGAATTCCAGTAAAATTGCAGGTTTTTGAAGGTCCTTTGGATCTGCTCTTGCATTTGATCGATAAAAACAAAATAGATATTTATGATATTCCAATCGTGGAGATCACAAATCAGTACATGGAATATATTAAAGCCATGGAGAAGGAAGACCTGAACGTAATGAGTGAGTTCCTTGTCATGGCAGCGACACTTCTTGACATTAAGTGTCGGATGCTTCTGCCAAAAGAAGTGACCGAAGACGGAGAAGAGGAAGATCCGAGACAGGAACTTGTAGAACAGCTGCTGGAGTATAAGATGTATAAATATATGTCTTACGAATTGAAAGAAAGAGAGACCGAGTCAGAAGGTATTTTATATAAAGATGCGACGATTCCAAAGGAAGTTATGGAATATGTTGAGCCGGTAGATTTAGATAAATTACTTGGTGATCTTACATTGGACAGATTGAATTGTATTTTTAAAGAAGTAATGAGACGTCAAGTTGACAAAGTTGATCCGGTGCGAAGCAAGTTTGGAAAAATAGAGAAAGAAGAAGTGACATTGACAGAAAAGCTTTCCTATGTTTCGGAGTATGCAAGAACACACAAGCAGTTCAGTTTTCGCAATCTTTTGTCCAGTCAGAGTTCAAAGACACAGGTGGTCGTGACATTTCTGGCTATTTTGCAGATGATGAAGGAAGGACAGATCCAAATCAGTCAGGATCAGCCGTTTGATGATATTTTGATAACTTCGCATGTAGGAGAAGAAAGGTATGGAGACAGTGGAAATCAATAGATTAGAAAGTGCAATAGAAGCGATTTTATTTACGATGGGTGATTCCGTAGAACTTAGTAAGATTGCAGCAGCTATCGAACATGATGAGAATACAACGAGAAAGATCATCCGTCAGATGATGGATAAATACGAAGCAGAAGATCGAGGAATTAAAATTGTAGAAATGGAAGATTCCTTCCAGCTCTGTACGAAAAAAGAAAATTATGACTATCTGATCCGCATTGCGAAACAGCCGAAGCGCTATGTGCTCACAGACGTTCTCTTAGAAACGCTGTCGATCATTGCATATAAGCAGCCGGTGACAAAGGTGGAAGTAGAGAAGATCCGAGGCGTGAAGTCAGACCATGCAGTGAATAAGCTTGTTGAATACAATCTTGCACAGGAAGTGGGAAGACTGGATGCACCCGGAAAACCATTATTGTTTGGTACTACAGAGGAATTTTTAAGAAGATTTAGTATTCAGTCACTGGATGATCTTCCGATGTTAAACCCAGAACAGGTAGAAAACTTCAAATCAGAGGCAGAAGAAGAGGTTCAGCTAAAACTGGATGTATAAAATAGAGAAAAGAGGACAGTAATTTATGGCAATCGAAAAAGTAAAAGAGTATTTTAAAGCCTATGGAATGGAAGAGCGTGTCATGGAAAAGGACGGCTCCAGTGCAACGGTAGAAGAAGCGGCAGAAGTACTGGGCTGTGTGCCGGGAAGGATCGCAAAGACGTTATCTTTTCACGTAGGCGAGGATGTGATTTTGATCGTGACAGCAGGAGACAAAAAAATTGATAACAAAAAATATCGAACAGAATTCGGAAGCAAGGCACATATGCTTAAATTTGAAGAAGTGGAACCACTGGTTGGTCACGCTGTAGGCGGGGTTTGTCCATTTGCAGTCAATGAAGGTGTGCGTGTATATCTGGATGAATCACTGAAGGAGTATGAGACTGTATATCCGGCGGCCGGAAGCGGAAACAGTATGATCGAGCTTACAATTTCAGAACTGGAAAAATACAGCCTTTGCAAGAAATGGATCGATGTGAGTAAATAGAATGTATACAGTTGCAAATTCTCTTTGACTTGTTACTTTATGTGTGCTAGAGTAAGAGCATATTCAAGCATGCCTGAATGTTCATATGATCTTATAATTCTATTATCGGCAGTTCGCCGGATATTCCACACAGGAAGAAAAAGTATATTGACAAAATAGAACAAGTGTACTACTATTGTAATTGAGGAACGAACATGCGTTCGTTATAAGAAAAGCCTACTAATAAAAAGTCAAGTACTTTTGAAAAAATTTAAGAATTG
>JAUNTC010000055.1 GCA_030538915.1 Lachnospiraceae bacterium
AATATTTATTAAGTTTTCAAGGTACATTTATGTATCTAAAAGATATTATACGAGGAAGAAAAAGAAATGCTGGTAAAAGATTTGGGAAAGGGGGTGGCAGATATTGAACGAAAAGTTAGTGAGTATCGCAGAAATCAGAGAACAGTTAATCACAACAGACAAAAGATGCCAAAGACGGCTTGAAATATGAAGAGTATGTTCGGATATTATTGTTTCTGACGGGAAAGGAAAAACTTTCTCTTCGTGCGCTGGATATGATCGAGAGTACGTTGAGAGGAAGATTTGGACTTGATTTTTTTAGAGCGGATCAGTGTGTCAGCAAAATAGAAGTAAAAAGCACGTGTAAACTGCGGCGTGGTATAAAATATCAGTTCTCTACGTATTACGGATATGAGTAGAGGTGGAGACAGATGCCCTCTCGGGTATCTTATGAAAAATATATAAAAGAAGAAAGGAGACAGATTCGTGCCATGATAAATAATTATAAACTCCCCTTACCTGAAAACGAACGGAAAACATCCAAGAGGGCGTCTGTCTCCACCTCTGCCAAAGGAAGTATTACTGTGGAAGCGGCAATGGCAGTGCCTATATTTTTTCTTGCAGTCGTCTGTCTTTTGTATCTTATAGAAATGATGGCGGTACAGACAGCTGTCCGAAGCGGATTACAATATGCGGGAAAGAAGATGGCCCAAGAATGCGCCATCGCCCCCTTTATGACAGTGAGCGGTCTGGAAAAAGATGTGGTAGAAGGAATCGGAGCGGCAAGGCTGGAGCGAAGTATTGTTGAAGGTGGAAGTGCAGGGATTGATTGCAGCCGATCACAGATTTCATCGAGAACAGGAATTGCCAATCTGCAGGCCACGTACAAAATATGCGTTCCTATTCCGCTCTTTCATATAAAGCCGGTAAACTGTAGCGTTAACATGAAGGTCAAAGCGTGGACCGGATATGAAAAGGAAGGCTTTGGAGATACAGATGAAGATACTGTATACATTGCAGAAACAGGGATTGTATATCATAGAGATTATCATTGTGCTTATCTGGATCTCACAATTATGAGTGTATCCAATGCACAATTAGATACTATGCGTAACAGCAGCGGTGGAAAATATCATGCCTGTGAGCACTGTCATCCGCAAAAATGCGGGATCCGTATTTATAACAAAATACGGGAATCGTTATCACAGTTCCATCCTGTGCAGTGGATTGAAGCGTACGGTGTATGCGGTACCGTTGTCAGAGGCGGCAGGGAAAGGAGCTTGTTCGAAATGTGGAAAATAAGTCAGATGATCTGTCTGGGTATACTTATAGGAATGTCTGTTACAGATATAAGATATAAAAAAGTTTCCGGAGAAATACTTGTGATCGCAGCGATCGGAGCAATTGCATTCCAGGTTGTTTCCGAAAAAAGTGATTTGTGGGTGTTGGGTGGTGGAATCGTAGTGGGAGCCTGCTTTCTGATACTCAGCAAACTTACAAAAGAAGGAATGGGCTATGGCGACAGCATCGCGATTTTAATCCTTGGCATTTACCTTGGTATGTGGAAATTACTGATTGTACTTGCAGGCGCATTTTTCTTTCTTACGATTGCGTCGCTCTTTCTTCTTACTACAAAGAAGATGTCAAGGAAATGCAGTCTGCCATTCTATCCATTTTTGACATGTGGGTATGTCATATATTTGATGAGCCGGAGATGAGAATAAAGATGAAAAGAAGGAAATTAGCGGGAAGTCTGACTGTGGAAATGTCTTTTCTCATGCCTATGATCTTATTTTTAATAATGGGCTGTGTTTTTGCAGTATTTTATTATCATGATAAAAACATTCTCAGTGCAGCTGCCTATGAAACAGCAGTTGTAGGAAGTACGAAAATGAGAGAAAAAGATGGCGTGGAGGAGGGGACTTTGCAGGCATTGTATGCAGAGAGAGTGAGAAAAAAATGTATTCTCTTTCCGTCAGGTCAGGCGAAGATACAGATTGGAAAAGAAAAAATAGAAGTAACGTCATCCGCACAGAAAGGAAAATTCAAAGTACAGGTAAAGCGGTGTGCGTCGGTGACAGAACCGGAGAAGAAGATCCGGGAGAAAAAGAAACTGGAGGAATTATTAAATGGAGCGAAAAATAACAATTGAAGAAGCGATAGAATATGAGGAAGATTACCAGATGCGTATGCTCACAGGCAATGCCATTGCAGGGATTCTGCCAGTGAGAGGGAGAGGCTTCAACGGACACAGTTGTTATGATTATGATGTGAGTGGAAAGATTTCGATGCGGGCATTGTACGAGCGAAATGAAATTAGTGCAAAAGATATGAAAAGGTTTCTAGAGTGCCTGAGCATGGCAATTGAAGAAGTGCAAAAATATTTGCTGAACATTCACTGTATTTTGTTAGATCCGGAATATATCTTTTATGAAGAGGAACAGTTTTACTTTTGTTATTATCCACCGGCAGCATCAAATCTTTGGGAAAACTTTCATGAGCTGACAGAATATTTTGTAAAACGAGCAGATTATCAGGATGAGGAGAGTGTGCAGATTGTATTTTTGCTGCACAAAGAAACAATGATTGAAAATTATAGCTTGGAAAAAATTGTAAACAAATGTATTTACGAGAAAGAAGAATCAAAAGAAAATGAAAAAATAGAAAACAAAACGGCACGAAAATCGGATAGAGAATTGCAAAATGATCTGTGGAAAGACAGAGAAGTTCGCTATGATACAAGAGAACATGACTGGATCGTAGAACAGGAGATGGGGAGTCTCATCATGGAAGAGACGGAGAATCTGTGGACACCAGTGCGCCGGTTTTTGAAAAAGCATAAGAAAACGCACTGGGGTGAGTGGGATGAATTACATATTGAGGAGGAAGAATTGTAAAAGAAAGATGTTTTTTTTTACGAAAGATATGCTATACTCATAGGAAGAAGTCAGATAATTTTGAAGGGTTGGTATTAAAAGATGGGAAATAAACAAAAAAAGGCATTCTGCACGATAGCACTGGTCGCGGTAAATGTTTTGATATTTTTTATCCTGACAAGTAAAGGAATGACAGAGGATGCAGAATTTATGCTCGGTCATGGAGCAATGTATGTCCCATATATTATTGACCACGGAGAATATTATCGCTTATATACAAGTATGTTTTTGCATTTTGGCTTTGATCACCTGATCAACAATATGGTTATGCTTTTAGCAATCGGCTGGAACTTAGAGTGTGAGATTGGAACAATAAAGTTTGCGATCATTTATTTTTTAAGTGGGTTGAGTGGAAATGTCATATCTGCATTCTGGGATATACAAACCGGAGATTTTGCAGTATCGGCCGGCGCTTCAGGTGCAATTTTTGGAATCGTAGGAGCGATTCTTTATGTGGCAATCCGCAATCGTGGATGTGTCGGAACGATCACAGAGCGTGGCGTCCTGATCATGATCGCACTAAGTCTGTACTATGGATTTTCCAGTGGTGGAGTAGATAACATGGCACACATCGGCGGTGTCTTATCCGGTTTCATCCTGGCAGTGATCCTGTACCGAAAAAAACAGCGTAAATATCGGTCCTCTATATGGGCATGATAAAATATTAAGAAAGTATGCAAAGAAAAGGAGACAATTATGAGAGATGAAAATTGTATTTTTTGTAAACTGGCAAATGGAGAGATTCCAACAGCAACCTTGTATGAAGATGAGGATTTCCGTGTGATCTTAGATGCAAGTCCGGCAGCAAAAGGACATGCTCTGATCTTACCGAAGGAGCATTATGCAAATCTTTATGAATTAGATGATGCGATTGCAGCAAAAGCACTTGTACTTGCGAAGAAGATGATCACGAAGATGACAGATGTGCTTGGATGTGACGGTTATAATATCGTACAGAATAATGGAGTAGCTGCCGGTCAGACAGTGTTCCATTTTCATATCCATCTGATTCCAAGATTTAAAGATGACCATGTTGTTCTTGGATGGGAGATGGGTGAACTCACAGAAGAGGACAAAGAAGATATTCTGTCTAAGATTAAAGAATAGTCTGAACGGAAGATAGAAGATATAAAAAAGCAGGTTGCCATAAAATGCGACCTGCTTTTATGATTCATAAATATTATCTGCGATTGCGACTGACAGATTCAATAAGATCGATGATCGTGTCGATGGAATTCTGCTGAGAAGACTGCTTCATCGCATCGATGTACTTCTGACGGTTTTCGTAAACTTTATCTACTGTAGCGAGGAGACTTTCATTTGTCATCGTCTCTTCCTCAAGGACAACGCTGAATCCCTGGCGCTCGAAGGAACGTGCGTTAAGGATCTGATCTCCACGGCTTGCACTTGCCGGAAGCGGAATTAAGATATTCGGCTTGCGAAGAGCAAGAAGCTCGCAAATTGCATTGGCACCGGCACGCGAAATAACAATGTCAGCCATTGCGAAGAGATCTTTCAGTTCATCTTTGATATATTCATACTGCACATAGCCATCCAGATGATTGAGGGTTGGATCCAAACGTCCTTTACCACACAGGTGGATGACCTGATATTTTTTCAAAAGCTGTGGCAGAATCGAGCGAACAGCATTGTTGACTGCGACTGCTCCAAGACTTCCGCCGATGATCAGAATAACCGGTTTGTCAGATGTAAATCCAAGAAATTCTCTTGCCTTGAACTTGTCACCACTTAAAAGCTCCTGACGGATCGGTGAACCTGTGAGTACAGCCTTTCCTTCCGGAAGATAACGAAGCGTTTCCGGGAAGTTGCAACAGATCTTTGTTGCAGAAGAAAAGGATAACTTATTAGCAAGTCCCGGCGTCATATCTGATTCATGGATAATGGAAGGGACATGACAACTCTTACCGGCCAGTACAACCGGTACAGATACAAAACCACCTTTTGAAAAAATAACATCCGGTTTCAGGATCTTCACCAGTTTTCTCGCATCGTTCATTCCTTTCAGCACACGGAACGGATCTGTAAAATTCTGGACGCTGAAATAGCGTCTTAACTTACCGGTTGCAATTCCGTGATAAGGAATTCCGAACTGTTCGATCAGTTCCTTCTCAATTCCGTTGTAAGAACCGATATAGTGGATATCGTATTGTAATTCTTTTAAACGAGGAAGCAGTGCGATATTCGGTGTAACATGTCCTGCGGTGCCGCCTCCGGTTAAAATAATTCGTTTCATAGTGACCTCCCAAATTAAAGCATTTACCATTTTGGTAGTTAATATATATTATACTTTACAGTGGAAATTGGTCAAGAGAAAGAAAAAAACTTCCTTGATTTTTCGATGAAATTTTACAGAAAAACGAAGCATGATCTGTGCAAAGACAAACAGCCATCCGGCAAAGAGAAACGAATCAATGCTGTCTCTTCGTAAGATGGCTGCTTAAAAGTGCTGTTTGTTTAAATATTGTTTTTAAATGCTGTATTAGTTAGCATCTAATGCCTGCTGAAGTGCGTGTGCAAGCTGGTCCGGACATGATGTTGCCTTGTCTCCACAAGTGATTCCTTTTAAACGGGAAATCGCTTCGTGTGCATCCATTTCGCGAACAAGGCTGCTGAGTCCTTTTGTATTACCGTTGCATCCGCCGATGAATTCTACGTTTTTGATGATATCACCATCTAATTCTACGTGAATCAGCTGGGAGCAGACACCTGTCGGTCTATAATCCATGGTGTGTACCTCCTGATATAGTAATGTGGATAAAGAATATCCACTGCGAATTATAACAGAGTCGGAAAAGAAATGCTACAGGAAATGTTTTAAAAATGTATGTTCCTGTGTTATACTAAAAGCTAAGATTTTTACGATATAATTGAGAATAGAGAGGAATAGAAAATTATGATAGGTATTATCGGAGCAATGGAAGAAGAAGTTGCAGCTTTAAAAGAATCAATGGATATTGAAAATGTGACAGAATACGCTTCCATGACATTTTGCGAAGGTATTTTATGCGGAAAGGAAGTTGTGATCGTACGCAGCGGAATTGGTAAAGTAAATGCAGGAATCTGTGCGCAGATCCTTGTTGATAAATTTAATGTAGATGCACTGATCAATACAGGAATTGCCGGATCTTTGAACGCAAAGATCGATATCGGAGATGTTGTGATTTCGAGCGAGGCACTCTATCACGATATGGATGCGACTGAATTCGGAGATCCGCTTGGACAGGTGCCGCGTATGGATACACTGGCATTCCCGGCAGATGAAATGCTCATTGAGAAAGCGAAAGCTGCCAATGAAAAAGTGAATCCGGATGTACATACATTTGTAGGGATCGTGGCAAGCGGAGACCAGTTTATCGCAAGCCATGAAGTGAAGGAAAAGATCGTAAGTAATTTTGATGCTTACTGTACAGAGATGGAAGGAGCTGCCATCGCACATGCTGCTTATCTTAATAAAGTTCCTTATGTGATCATTCGCGCAATCTCAGACAAAGCGGACAACAGTGCACATATGGATTATCCGGAGTTTGAGAAGATGGCTATCGCCAGAAATATAAAGCTTGTGCATGAAATGATCACATCTATGTAAGATGAGAAAAGCATACATTTATGAATTTAGAAAGTACCGAGGATAATATACATGGGTAAGATATATTACATAATGGGAAAAAGTTCTTCCGGAAAAGATACTTTGTACAAAGAAGTGTTAAAAGAGCTGCCGGAGCTTCGTACGCTGGTGCTTTATACGACAAGGCCGATCCGGGAAGGAGAACGGGAAGGCGTCGAATATCATTTTGTGACGGACAAAGAACTGACAATATTTCGAAATGCTGGAAAAATAATTGAAGAAAGAACTTACGATACCGTGTATGGAGCCTGGAAATATGCTACAATAGAAGATGGACAGATTAATCTTTCTTCGTATGATTATCTGGTCATAGGAACGCTGGAATCTTATGAGTGGATGAAGCAGTATTATGGGGAAGAAAATCTAGTTCCAATCTATGTGGAAGTGGAAGACGGTGAACGACTTTCCCGCGCGCTTAACAGGGAACGACAACAGGAGACTCCGAAGTACGAAGAAATGTGCCGGAGATTTTTGGCAGATCAGAAAGATTTTTCCGAAGCACATTTAAGAGAAGCCGGTATCACAAAGCGCTTTTATAACGGTGACAAGAAACAATGTTTAGAAGAAATTATAGGGGAAATACGAGATGAGTAGTTTTAAAGATGTGGTTGGACACAAAGACATTATTCAATATCTGCACAATGCAATTTCAGAGGAGAGAGTTTCGCATGCATATATTCTGAACGGAGAACGCGGTTCAGGGAAGAAGCTGCTAGCAAGATTATTTGCCATGACGCTACTGTGTGAGGAACATGGTACAGAGCCATGTAACCATTGTCACGCCTGTAAGCAGGCGGAGAGTGGAAATCATCCGGATATTATTACAGTTACGCATGAGAAACCAAATACGATCAGTGTAGATGATATCCGTGAACAAGTGAATAATACGATTGATATCAAACCATATCAGGGCCCTTATAAGATCTATATTATCCCAGAGGCAGATAAGATGACGGTGCAGGCGCAGAATGCGCTTCTTAAGACGATCGAAGAGCCGCCGAAGTATGCAGTGATCTTATTGCTCACAGAGAATGCGCAGGTATTGCTTCCAACGATCAATTCCAGATGTGTAATGTTGAAGCTTCGCTATATCAAAGACAAGCTGATTAAGAAATATCTGATGGAGAACATGGAAATTCCGGATTACAAGGCAGAAGTATGTACTGCATTTGCACAGGGCAATATGGGCAAGGCGATCATGCTGGCCAACTCAGACCATTTTAATGAGATTCGTGAAGAAGCGATTCAGCTTTTGAAATACATCCACGAGATGGAATTGAGCGAGATTATAGATGCAGTAAAACATATTTCTGTATACAAGGTGGAAATTACAGATTATCTGGATATCATTATGATTTGGTATCGTGATGTGCTCATGTATAAAGCAACAAGAGATCTGGACAGAGTTGTATTCAAAGACCAGATCAAATATATTAAGGAGCAGGCGAGAAAGAGTTCCTATGAAGGGATCGAACTGATTTTAGAAAGCCTGGAAAAAGCAAAGGAAAGATTAAAGGCAAATGTAAACTTTGATCTTGTTATGGAGCTTTTGTTCCTTACAATAAAGGAGAATTAATTATATGACAAAAGTAATAGGGGTAAGATTCAGACCGGCAGGAAAGATTTATTTTTTCTCACCAGGGAAACTGAATATTCAGACTGGAGATAAGGTAATCGTAGAGACTGCCCGTGGAGTGGAATTTGGATCTGTTGTGACAGGTGAGAAGGAAGTGGAGGATGATAAGATCACACAGCCACTGAAACCGGTGATCCGTATCGCAACAGAAGAAGATAAGAAAAAAGACGAGAAAAACAGAGACAAAGAGAAAGAAGCATTTGGCATTTGTCTCGAGAAGATCCGCAAACATGGGTTAGAGATGAAGCTTATTGATGCGGAATATACATTTGATAACAATAAAGTGTTATTTTATTTTACTGCAGACGGAAGAATCGATTTCCGTGAGCTTGTAAAAGATCTGGCAAGTGTTTTCCGTACAAGAATCGAACTTCGTCAGATTGGTGTAAGAGATGAGACGAAGATCCGCGGAGGAATCGGAATCTGCGGACGTCCGCTGTGCTGCCATACTTATTTATCGGAGTTTGCACCGGTATCGATCAAGATGGCGAAGGAACAGAATTTATCACTGAATCCGACAAAAATCTCAGGTGTATGCGGACGTCTTATGTGCTGCCTGACAAATGAAGAAGAGACTTACGAAGAACTCAACAGTCATCTGCCATCAAACGGAGATCACGTGACAACACCGGAAGGACTTCACGGGGATGTACAGTCTGTAAATGTGCTGCGCCAGCTTGTGAAGGTGATTGTAACATTGGATAACGACGAGAAGGAAATTCGTGAATATAAAGCAACGGAATTGAAATTCAAATCAAGACGTCGCAAGAAAGAGCAGAAGTTGTCGAAAGAAGAGATGGCACAGCTAAAAGCACTGGAAGGTAAACGAGGAGATTCTAAGTTAGATGACAATTAATCAGAAATCAGATGAAAGGCTGGATGATCTGCAAATCAAAGGCTATCAGATTTTACAGAGTCCGGGACGATTCTGTTTTGGAATGGATGCGGTGCTTTTGTCAGCATTTGCAAATGTGAAAAAGGGAGAACGCGCACTGGATCTTGGAACCGGAACGGGAATCCTTCCAATCCTTCTTTGTGCGAAATATAAAGGAGAGCATTATACGGGGCTGGAGATCCAGCCGGAAAGCGCGGACATGGCGAGAAGAAGTGTTGCGTATAATGAGTTGGAAGAGAAGATAGATATTGTGACGGGGGATATAAAAGAGGCGGCGAAACTGTTCGAACCAGCCTCTTTTGAGGTTATAACGACAAATCCACCATATATGATCGGAGAGCATGGACTAAAAAATGAAAAAGAAGCACTTTACATTGCCAGACATGAGGCGTTGTGTACCCTTGATGATGTGTTGGAGCAAAGTGCAAAGGTTCTGAAAGTAAAGGGGCGCTTTTATATGGTGCATCGTCCGTTCCGTCTGCCGGAGATCATGGCAAAGATGTGTAAATACGGATTGGAACCAAAGCGGATGCGCCTTGTATATCCATATGTGGATAAGGAACCAAATATGGTTCTGATCGAAGGAAGAAAAGGTGGCAATCCGAGAATGTGTGTGGAACCGCCATTGATCGTATACGAGAAAGACGGTCGATATACGCCGGAGCTTTTGAAGCTTTATGGCATGGGCGATGACGGTGAAAAATAATTTACCAAAATAATGACAGGGACAAAGGAGAAATAAGATGGCGGGAACATTGTATTTATGTGCGACCCCGATAGGAAACTTAGAAGATATGACATTTCGTGCAGTACGTATGCTGCAGGAAGTAGATCTTATCGCAGCGGAGGATACGAGAAACAGCATCAAGCTTTTGAATCATTTTGAAATCAAAACGCCGATGACAAGCTATCATGAATATAACAAGATCGACAAAGGATATTATCTCGTCAGACGTTTGCTGGAAGGGGAAGATATTGCGCTTATCACAGATGCGGGAACGCCGGGAATTTCAGATCCCGGAGAGGAGCTTGTGAAAATGTGTCAAGAGGCAGGCATAACGGTAACTGCCCTGCCTGGGGCAGCAGCATGTATCACAGCCCTTACCATTTCCGGCTTAGGAACGAGAAGATTCGCATTCGAAGCATTTCTTCCGTCTGATAAAAAAGAGCGCCAGGAAGTGCTGGAAGAGCTGAAGAATGAGACGCGAACAACGATCCTTTACGAGGCGCCACATCGACTTGTGCGGACGCTGAAGCTTTTAGAAGAGACATTAGGTGATCGAAAGATCAGCATCTGCAGAGAGTTGACAAAGAAGCATGAGACAGTATTTGCGACAACGCTTCGAGAGGCAGTTGCATATTATGAAGAGCATGCGCCAAAGGGTGAGTGCGTGATCGTATTGGAAGGCAGAAGCCGTGAGGAGATGCAGAAAGAAGCGACTGCGAAGTGGGAAGAGATGAGTGTCGAAGCGCATATGGAACATTACCTCAGTGAAGGAATGGATAAAAAAGAAGCCATGAAAAAGGTCGCAAAAGACCGAGGCGTAAGTAAAAGAGATATTTACCAGGCTCTTTTATCTTAATATAGCGGCGTATGGCAGATTGGAGGCAGCGTATGGCAGGTGTATCATTAAAACATATTTGCAAATCATATCCGAATGGATTTGAGGCGGTAAAAGACTTTAATTTAGAGATTGAAGAAGGAGAGGTCGTAGCTTTCGTAGGTCCTTCCGGGTGTGGAAAATCTACGGTTCTTCGTATGATCGCCGGTCTGGAAACGGTAAATGCAGGAGAGGTGAGGATTGGAGATGCAATCGTTACAGATGCCGATCCGAAAGAGCGTGACATTGCAATGCTCTTTAAAAATTATGCAATATATCCGCACATGAATGTATATGAAAATATGGCACTTGGGTTAAAGCTTCGAAACGTTCCGAAGGAACGAATCGATCAGATTGTGCGAGATGCAGCAAAAAGTCTGGATCTGGAAATGCTCCTTGACCGTAAGCCAAAAGTATTAACAGCAGGACAGAGACTGCGCGTTGCGATGGGAAGGGCTATCGTATTGAATCCAAAAGTATTTTTAATGGATGAACCGCTGTCCAATTTGGATGCGAAACTTAGGAGTCAGGTGCGGATCGAGATTGCCAAGCTTCAGAAGCGACTTGGGACAACTACTGTCTATGTGACGAATGATCTGAATGAAGCAATGGCACTTGGCACAAGACTTGTCGTTATGAATGCCGGCACTACTGAGCAGATCGGAACGCCACAGAAACTATATAGTGAACCATGCAATAAATTTGTTGCCGGATTCATCGGAACACCGCAGATGAATTTCCTGGATGCAACCTGCGAAGTAGAAGCACAAAAAGCATATCTTCATGTGGGTGATCGAAAGATCCAGCTTCCGGAAGGAAAAGCAAAGAAGCTGGTCGATGGAAATTATAATGGAAAACAGGTCATTCTTGGAATCCGACCAGAAGATATACATGAGGAACCGGAGTTTTCGATTACGAAAAAGGAAGCGAGCTTTGAAGCAAAGATTACGTTGTATGAGATGATGGATGTAGATGTTCTTTTACATTTTGAGTATGGAGGTGCGAATATGATCGCCCAGGTATCACCAAAGACGGAGGCCCGAACCGGTGATATTGTGAGATTTGCAATGGATGTTGAAAAGATACATGTCTTTGATAAGGAAACGGGGAAAACGATTACAAACTAAAGTCAAATTGTGCAGGATTGTATTTTTTTCGTGAATTGTTAGACACTTACACTTTACTATGCTAAAATGGAGAACGTGCAACAAAAGCACACATAGGAGAAGATTAGGAGGACAGGACATGATTAGATTATACGACGCAGGCGCATATCTGTTGAATGGGAAAGAGATCGTAGAGTCGGCAGAAGAAGTCAAAGCTAAGATCGGAACCGTACCAGATCAGAGAGAAGCAACCAGACAGACGATGGCTTACAATATTTTAGAAGCACATAACACTTCCGACAATATGGAGCAGCTTCAGATTAAATTCGATAAATTGACGTCCCATGATATTACATTTGTAGGAATTATCCAGACAGCGAGAGCTTCAGGGCTGGAGCGTTTCCCTATTCCATATGTACTTACAAATTGTCACAATTCACTGTGTGCGGTAGGTGGCACGATCAACGAAGATGATCACATGTTTGGACTGACATGTGCAAAGAAGTATGGTGGAGTATATGTTCCGCCTCACCAGGCTGTTATCCACCAGTTTGCAAGAGAGATGCTTGCAGGCGGAGGAAAGATGATCTTAGGATCTGACAGTCACACAAGATACGGAGCCCTCGGAACAATGGCGATGGGTGAAGGTGGACCGGAGCTTGTAAAACAGCTTCTTAATAAAACATATGATATTAAGATGCCACAGGTAGTGGGAATCTACCTGGATGGCGAGCCGATGAAAGGGGTCGGACCACAGGATGTGGCGCTGGCAATTATCGGTGCGACATTTAAAAATGGCTATGTAAACAATAAAGTGATGGAGTTTGTCGGACCGGGTGTAGATAAACTGAGTGCAGATTTTCGAATCGGTATCGATGTTATGACAACGGAGACAACCTGTCTTTCTTCTATCTGGAAAACAGATGAGAAGATTAAAGAATTTTATGAGATTCACGGCAGAGTGAACGACTACAAAGAATTAAATCCTGGAGCAGTTGCTTATTATGATGGTATGGTATATGTAAACTTAAGCGAGATCAAACCGATGATCGCAATGCCGTTCCATCCGTCGAATGTATATACGATCGACGAAGTGAATGCAAATTTGAAAGATATCCTGCATGATGTGGAGAAGAAAGCGTTAGTAAGCTTAGACGGAGCAGTTGATTATTCACTGCAGGATAAAATCGTAGACGGAAAATTATATGTAGATCAGGGACTGATCGCAGGCTGTGCCGGCGGTGGATTTGAAAATATCTGTGCGGCAGCAGACATCATAAAGGGACGTTACATCGGATCCGATGCATTTACGTTCAGCGTATATCCTGCAAGTACACCGATCTATATGGAACTTGTGAAAAATGGTGTAGTCGCTGACCTTATGGAGGCCGGAACAATCGTGAAGACTGCATTCTGCGGACCATGCTTTGGAGCAGGTGACACACCGGCAAACAATGCATTTTCTATCCGTCACTCTACAAGAAACTTCCCGAATCGTGAAGGAAGCAAGCTGCAGAGTGGACAGATCGCTTCGGTTGCACTTATGGATGCAAGATCCATTGCAGCAACAGCAGCAAACAAAGGATTCCTTACACCGGCTACTGACATGGATGTGGAGTATAAGGGACAGAAGTATCATTTTGATGAGAAGATTTATGCAAACCGTGTATTTGACAGCAAAGGTGTAGCAGATCCTTCTGTTGAGATCCAGTTTGGACCAAACATCAAAGACTGGCCGGCAATGGCAGCACTTCCGGAGAACCTGCTTCTGAAGGTTGTATCTGAGATCCATGATCCGGTTACAACAACAGATGAGCTGATCCCATCCGGAGAGACTTCTTCTTATCGTTCCAATCCTTTAGGACTTGCAGAGTTTGCATTGTCCAGAAAAGATCCGGCTTACGTAGGAAGAGCAAAGGAAGTGCAGAAAGCCCAGAAGGCAATCGAAGAGGGCAGATGTCCGGTTGAAGAATTAGAAGAAGTAAAACCGGTTATGGAAATGATTCATACAAAATATCCGGATATCGACAGAGAGAATCTCGGAATCGGAAGTACGATCTTTGCTGTAAAACCGGGAGATGGTTCTGCAAGAGAACAGGCAGCATCCTGTCAGAAGGTTCTCGGCGGATGGGCAAATATCGCAAACGAATATGCGACAAAGCGTTATCGCTCTAACCTCATTAACTGGGGCATGCTCCCATTCCTTACAGAGGAAGATGATAAAAACTTAAGCTTCAAAAACGGAGACTATATTTTTGTTCCTGAGATCCGTAAAGTGATCGAGGAGAAAGTGGCTGATGTAAAAGCCTACGTAGTCGGAGATGAGCTGAAAGAGATCACCTTGAAGCTTGGCGATATGACAGACGCGGAGAGAGAAATCATCCTGAAAGGATGTCTGATTAACTACTACCGTGGATAATTGAAAAGAGTAAAGAAAAAGGTGCTGCCACTTTAACGAATAAATTTTCGTTGAAGCGGTAGCTTCTTTTTTTACTTTATAGGAAAGTTCGATTTTTGACGATTTATTGAACGAGAATAGCCCGCACAGAGGCGGGCATACAGATAG
>JAUNTC010000138.1 GCA_030538915.1 Lachnospiraceae bacterium
GTAGTCATAGACGTCCAATCAGGAAAAGTGGTTCCACGGATTGACATGGAGCTACGTGAAACGGCTTGGAGCTGTATAGATTGAAATAATGATGTATGGATTATAAGGAAACAGAATAAGGAGCTCTATGGATTCTTAACTGTTTGACTTATTTGTTTACAAGTAAAATATTGATTATTTTTGAGGAGCATTTTTCAAAAATAAGGTGTATAAAGGGACACTTCTCTTTTGGTAGAAATACCAATGGAAGGTGTCCTTTTTTTGTTGTCAGGCATAGCAATTGTTCATTTTGATGATATGCAGAAAACATATCCTTTCACGTACCTGCCAAATAAATTTCTGGAAACAAGGAGGAAGCCATGAAAAAACGAAAAACACCTGACTTGGAAAAATATCTGGAAGGAAAGAAACGCAGATTTGTAAATTACACACAAGGAGCAAAGATTTATAAGATGTCCTACTGGCCTTTTGTCAGACTGGCGAAAAAAGCAGAAGCCAATTATCCGATTCGAAAGACAGCCATTGTGGATCTGAATATTCTGGATGATTTTTTAGAAGGCAATCCTGAGGTTGTATCAGAATTAAAGAAGAGAAGGAGGAAGCGTTATGGGAAATAACCGAAGCAAGGTTCCGGATTTGGAAAAGCTTGTCAAAGGAGGACGCAAGAAATTTGTCCGTTATGAGGAAGGGGCAATGCTTTATTCCATGGGAGTCCATACATTTCAACAGTTAGCAAAAGATGCCAGAGCAGTATACCATGTCAAAAGAATCGTGTTAGTTAATTTGGATCTTATTGATGAATATCTGGAAGCATTCCGTGATGAAGAATTTTGATGAAAGAATACAGGAGGAACAACATATGTGTAAAGTGATATCCATTACAAACCAGAAAGGCGGAGTCGGAAAGACCACCACAACCGTAAATTTAGGAATTGGCCTGGCAAGAGAAGGAAAAAAAGTATTATTGATCGATGCAGATCCACAGGGAAGTCTGACAGCAAGTCTTGGATATGTAGAGCCGGATGAACTGGGAGTTACTTTGGCAACCATCATGACGAAAGTGATTAATGAAGATGAAATATCAGAGGAAGACGGTATTCTGCATCATCAGGAAAATGTAGATCTGCTTCCGGCAAATATTGAATTGTCAACTTTGGAAGTGACGATGGGAAATGTAATGAGTCGGGAAATGATCATGAAGGAATACATCGATACGATACGATCCCGATACGATTATATCTTGATCGATTGCTTACCTAGCCTTGGAATGATGACGATCAATGCCTTGGTGTCTTCGGATTCTGTTTTAATTCCGGTCCAGGCAGCCTATCTTCCGGTGAAGGGATTACAGCAGCTGATCAAAACAATCTCTATGGTAAAGAAAAGACTGAACCGGAAATTGACGATAGAAGGAATCCTTTTGACTATGGTAGATTTTAGAACCAACTATGCGAAGGATATTGCGGCACTTGTACAGAAAACTTATGGAAGCCAGATTGCAATCTTTAAAAATGTAATTCCAATGTCAGTAAAAGCGGCAGAGACAAGTGCAGAAGGAATTAGTATCTACACGCATTGTCCAAAAGGTAAAGTATCTATGGCATATATGAATCTGACACAGGAGGTTATGAGTGATGAAAAATAGACCGGGTGAAAAAATTAAACTGGCAAGTATTGATGAATTATTAGGTGTTGTTAATGAAGAATCAGCAATGGAAATCGAGATCAACAAGATCCATGCATTCAAGAATCATCCATTTAAGGTTCTTGATGATGAGAAGATGCAGGATCTGATTGAAAGCGTAAAGCTTAGTGGTGTGCTGACACCGGTATTGCTTCGAGTGGACAACAATGATGAATATGAAATGATCTCCGGTCACCGAAGATTACATGCAGCAAAGATGGCAGGACTTACTACCATCCCAGCTATCGTAAGAGAATTATCGGATGATGATGCGGTAATAGCGATGGTGGATGCCAACATTCAAAGGGAGGAGTTATTGCCGAGTGAGAAGGCATTTGCGTATCGGATGAAGTTGGAGGCAATGAAAAGGCAGGCAGGAAGACCTAAAAATAATTCTGGTCAAAATGACCAGAATTTAATGGGAACAGTTTCCAGAGATGTATTGGCAAAACAAGTAGGAGAAAGTTCCAAACAGGTTCAACGATATATCCGTCTGACAGAGCTAATTCCAGAACTTCTTGATATGGTAGATAACAAAAAGCTGACTTTCACAGTTGGTGTAGATATTTCCTACATCGATAAAGAAATTCAGGAATGGATCTACGAGTATATTAAAGACACTGGCTTTATCAAACCACAGCAGATTACAACTCTTAGAAATCAGCTGAATGAAGGATCGGTTAATCAGGTGGGAATGCTAACGATCTTTAACAAATGTATGATGGTGAAGCCTCCATCAAGATCTATTACATTTTCAGAAAAGAAGCTGACGAAGTATTTTCCGGAGAGTTACAGTGCTGATGATATGGAACGAGTGATAGAATCCTTGTTGGAAAAATGGTCCCAAGGACAAAACGATTAAGAAGAAACGGAAGAAGATAAAAGACACAGAAGTTTAGAAAGAGGATTTCTGTATAGAAAACGAAAGGAGGAAGTTATGGATAAAAAGATGAAATTCAAATATTTTTACGGAGCAGAAGCTGATCAGTTCAGCTTCTACCGCATACCAAAAGCATTATTTACAGACAGTT
>JAUNTC010000003.1 GCA_030538915.1 Lachnospiraceae bacterium
AACAGACCCTTATAGGGTCAAAGCAAACCACCGGCTAAGCCGGTGGTTGTGATTTATTTAAGTTTTTGTTTGCAGTAGATAACATCAGTTTGATACGATTCAACTGGTTCACTTCACTGGCACCTGGGTCGAAATCAATAGCAACGATGTTTGATTCCGGGTGACGTCGACGCAGTTCTTTGATGACACCCTTACCAACTACATGGTTTGGGAGACATGCAAATGGCTGTGTACATACAATGTTCGGAGCGCCGCTTTTGATCAGTTCTAACATTTCACCGGTCAGGAACCATCCTTCACCGGTCTGGTTTCCAAGGGAAACAATTTCAGACGCCATCTTGCCAAGATCGCTGATTTTAGCAGGTGGATCGAAATGTTTACTTTCTTTAAACGCCTCAGTTGCAGGTTTGCGGAACCATTCCATTACTTTGATGCCGAGGTTTCCAAGTGTGGCCTTTGACTTTTTGAAACCAAGTTTATTTACTTTGAAGTTCTGGTTGTAGAAGCAGTAGAAGAGGAAGTCTAAAAGGTCTGGTACAACAGCTTCAGCACCTTCGCTTTCTAAGAGTTCTACAAGATAATTATTTGCTGCAGGGAGGAACTTAACAAGAATCTCACCTACTATACCGACACGCGGTTTCTTAATATCCAATAATTCGATATTGTTGTCGAAATCGGCAATGATCTGACGACATAATTTACTAAACTTGTGTCTGGATGGGTGACCGGATGATAAAAAGTCAATGCAGACTTTTTTCCACTTTTCATGCATTGCATTTACCGAACCTTTTTTCGCCTCATAAGGACGTAGTCTGTACGCGCATTTCATGAAAATGTCACCAAATATTGCTGCATAAACACCACGGAGCATGAGTTGCGGTGTGATCTTAAATCCTGGATTTTCTTCCAGTCCGCTTAAGTTGATAGAAATAACCGGAATGTGTGCATAGCCGGCTTTCTTTAGCGCACGACGTATAAATCCGATATAGTTGGATGCACGGCATCCACCACCGGTCTGGCTTATGATCACGGCAATCTTATCGGTGTCATATTTACCGGAAAGAATGGCTTCCATGATCTGTCCGACAACCATAAGAGAAGGATAGCAGGCATCGTTGTTTACATATTTTAATCCTACATCTACTGCCTGTTTATTGTCGTTTGGAAGTACTTCAATATTATAACCGGAAGCTTTAAATGCAGGCTCAAAAAGCTCAAAGTGGATCGGTGACATCTGCGGACAGAGAATGGTATAATTTTTACGCATTTCCTTTGTAAAAGGAATTT
The DNA here is from genome assembly GCA_030538915.1 of Lachnospiraceae bacterium. Taxonomy (GTDB): domain Bacteria; phylum Bacillota; class Clostridia; order Lachnospirales; family Lachnospiraceae; genus Dorea_D. Next base: position 1,288 of record JAUNTC010000003.1, read on the forward strand.
TCTCGATAGCAGATGATTTTATTGTACGTGTCTCCTTACGCTGTTCTCTAACACGGATTGCGGCTAATAAGGAGCGAACACGGATACGTGCGGCACCTAAGTTATTGACTTCGTCTATCTTCAATGAAGTGTAGATTTTGTCTGAATTTGTCAAAATGTCAGCTACCTGATCGGTTGTTACAGCATCCAGTCCGCATCCGAAAGAATTGAGTTGGATAAGATCTAAGTTATCTACTGTTTTAACGTAGTTAGCAGCTGCATAAAGACGAGAGTGATACATCCACTGGTCCATAACATTCAATGGATGTTCTGCCGGATTTAAATGGGAAATAGAGTCCTCTGTCAAAACAGCTATATTGTAGGAGTTGATAAGCTCCGGTATTCCATGATTGACTTCCGGGTCGATATGGTATGGACGTCCGGCAAGAACAATTCCACGGTTTCCAGTTTCTTTCAAGAACTGAATCACTTCCTCGCCCTTTCGTCTCATATCTTCGCGACAGCATTTCAATTCCTTCCATGCAGCGTGAACGGCATTATCAATCTCTTTTTCTGAAATATGGAAGCACTCACATAATTCTTCTTTTAAACGATAAGCAATTGTCTCTTCGCTCTTGAGAGAAAGGAATGGGTGGATAAAGTTTACATCTCCCTGCACGATCGCATCAATGTTATTCTTAATATTTTCTGGATAGGAAGTAACGATCGGACAGTTGTAATGGTTGTTCGCATCTTCAAACTCATTTCGCTCATAAGGAATACAAGGATAGAAAATATTTTCAACACCCTGATCGATGAGCCATTGTACATGTCCATGTGCCAGCTTAGCCGGATAACATTCGGATTCACTTGGAATGGATTCGATACCGAGCTCATAAATCTTTCTTGTGGAAGCTGGAGAGAGCAGTACGGAAAATCCGAGTGTATTGAAAAATGTAAACCAGAACGGATAGTTCTCATACATATTGAGTACACGCGGGATACCGATCGTACCTCGTTTTGCTTCTTCCGCTTTCAGTGGTTCATAGTTAAAATAACGTTCTAATTTATAGGCAAAAAGGTTTGGCAGATTATTTTTGGATTTTTCTTTTCCAAGCCCTTTTTCACAACGGTTACCGGTGATGAATCTGCGGCCTCCGCTAAAATGATTGATCGTCAGACGACAGTTGTTCGTACAGCCGCGACATTTTGTCATTGTTGTAGAATACTCGAGTGCTTCGATATCTTCGATGGAAAGCATCGTTGTACCTTCGCAGTCAACATAGCGCTCTCTTGCAATAAGGGCAGCACCGAAGGCACCCATAATGCCTGCAATGTCCGGGCGTACGGCCTGACAGTTGGCGATTTTCTCAAAGCTTCGGAGTACAGCATTGTTATAGAAAGTGCCACCCTGTACAACGATGTGCTCGCCCAGTTCGCTGGCATCGGAAACTTTGATAACTTTAAATAAAGCATTTTTAATAACAGAATAAGCAAGACCGGCGGAAATATCAGAAACTTCGGCTCCTTCTTTCTGCGCCTGCTTTACTTTTGAATTCATAAATACTGTACAGCGTGTTCCAAGATCGATCGGATTTCTTGCAAACAGTGCTTCCTGTGCAAAGTCCTCCACGCTGTAATTTAAGGATTTTGCAAAGGTCTCAATAAAGGAACCACATCCGGAAGAACATGCCTCGTTGAGCTGTACAGAATCAACAGTATGATTTTTGATTTTGATACATTTCATATCCTGACCACCGATGTCGAGGATACAGTCTACATCCGGTTCAAAGAAAGATGCAGCATAATAATGCGATACAGTCTCCACTTCACCTTCATCAAGCAGGAGAGCAGCTTTAATAAGCGCCTCGCCGTATCCGGTAGAGCAGGAGTGAACAATCTCTACACCTTCCGGAAGCTTGCTGTAAATATCTTTGATCGCGTGAATGGTCGTTCCGAGAGGATCGCCTTCATTGTTATGATAGAAGGAATAAAGTAAGGTACCATCCTCGCCGACTAAAGCAGCCTTTGTTGTAGTAGATCCTGCATCAATTCCTAAGAAGGCTTTTCCTTTGTAAGTAGACAGGCTTCCCATAGGTACCTGATCTTTGTCGTGACGCTCTTTGAATTCTTTGAATTCCGCTTCAGAAGAAAAGAGAGGTTCCATACGTTCTACCTCAAATTCCATCTGGATCCTGCCTTCCAATCGTTTCTGCATCTCCTGTAAGGATACATGAAGATCTTTGCTCGAATTCAATGCAGAACCGATAGCTGCAAATAAATGAGAATGGTGTGGAGCAACAATATGTTCGTCATCCAGTTTTAAAGTGCGGATAAAGGCTTCTCTTAACTCAGAAAGGAAGTGAAGCGGTCCACCTAAAAACGCAACATGGCCACGAATCGGTTTTCCACAGGCAAGTCCGCTGATCGTCTGATTGACTACTGCCTGAAAAATAGAGGCGGCAAGGTCTTCCTTGGATGCACCTTCATTGATCAGTGGCTGAATATCGGATTTGGCAAACACGCCGCATCTTGCAGCAATTGTGTATAATGCATGATAATTTTTTGCATATTCATTAAGACCGGAAGCGTCTGTCTGTAAAAGTGATGCCATCTGATCGATGAAAGAACCGGTACCACCGGCGCACACGCCGTTCATACGTTGTTCTACATTTCCACCTTCAAAGTAAATGATTTTCGCATCTTCACCACCAAGCTCGATCGCAACGTCTGTCTGTGGTGCATAATCCTGTAGTGCAGTCGATACTGCGATAACTTCCTGGACAAATGGCACCTGAAGATGTTTGGCAAGTGTAAGTCCTCCGGATCCTGTGATGACTGGGGAAGCATAAACAGGTCCTACTTTATAGAGGGCACGTCCTAACAGATCAGAAAGTGTCTCCTGAATATTTGCATAATGTCTTTCATAATCAGAAAAGACTACTTCGTTATTTGCATCTAACAAAGCAATCTTAACGGTAGTAGAACCAATGTCGATCCCCAATGTATATAGTTCATTTTGGCTCATAGTCTGTACTCCTTATCTAGTCAATTGTTACTATATGTGTTTCTTCTTATTATATGCATGTTTAATTCAATAATCCATACTATTATACGCTACATGTAATAAAAAAACAATTATCAAAAATACTAGAAATGTAATGAAAAACGTAAGGTTTTACAAAAATGTTGCTTAATTTATTATAGAAATGTAAAAATGCTGTTAACTTTTCATTCGGAAATTGACAAACATTTTTGAACCAGTTAGAATGAAAATCATCACGGAAAAAGGAGTATTGATTATAAAAATTATGAATTGGTTAGATAAATTAGAAAAGAAGTTTGGCAGATATGCCATTGACAATCTTATGTTGTACATTGTAGTATTATATGGTTTCGGTTTCGTACTTAATATGGTAAATCCGACATTTTATGATACATGGCTTAGCCTTGACGCACCGGCAATTTTACATGGTCAGGTGTGGAGGATCCTTACATTTATTATCGATCCACCAAGTATGAGCCTTCTGTGGGTGATCATCTCTATATCGCTATATTATTTTATTGGAAAACAGCTAGAGATGGCTTGGGGAGCATTTCGGTTTAATGTATATTTCTTTGCAGGTGTATTGTTTCATGTGATTGCTGCAATACTTGCTTATTTACTCACAGGTGTTTCACTGCAGATGGGAACAGAGTATTTAAATCTTTCTTTGTTTCTTGTGTTTGCTTTCCTCTATCCGGATGTACAGTTCCTTGTATGGTTTATCATTCCGGTGAAAGCAAAGTGGCTGGCATGGCTGGATGGAGCTGTTTTCCTCTATGGAATTGCACAAGCATTTATCCCGGCTTATGGAGGTAATCCGGTATACGGCGTATATTACAAGGCAAATGCATTGGCGGCGGCCGTATCACTGCTTAACTTTCTGCTTTTTTTCTTCAGTTCAAGAAAAACGAAGGCATACAGTCCAAAGCAGATGAAACGGAAAAGAGATTTTCAGAAAAGTATGAGACAGGGGCGTCCGACACAGAATCCATTTGCAACGGGTGGCGCAAAGCACAGATGTGCAGTGTGCGGCAGAACAGAACTGGATGATCCAAACCTAGAATTTCGGTATTGTTCCAAGTGTCATGGCAATTATGAATATTGTCAGGATCACTTGTTTACACATATACATGTTCAGTAACTGAACAACATTGAGTAAGAAAAAATGATTGATGAAAAGGAAGGATGAAGTGGTTTATGAAGAAAACAAAAATTGTCTGTACAATGGGACCTAACACGAACAACGAAGATACAATGCGAGAACTGGTACGCAATGGAATGGATATTGCAAGATTCAACTTCTCACATGGAGATCACGAAGAGCAGAAATCTCGTATGGATATGCTGAAAAGAATTCGTGAAGAAGAAGGTAAACCAATCGCAATCCTTCTTGATACAAAAGGACCTGAGATTCGTACCGGTATTTTAAAAGATGGCAAGAAAGTGAATTTAAAAGAAGGTGAGAGATTTACACTTACAACTGTAGAGTGTGAAGGAGATAATACAAAGGTTTCTATCACTTATGAAGGACTTGTAAATGATGTGCAGATTGGAAGTACGATCCTCATCGATGATGGACTGATCGAATTGAAAGTAAAGGAAAAGACAGCAGATGAGATCATCTGTAAGGTTGTGAACGGAGGAGAGTTAGGAGAACGAAAAGGTGTCAATGTTCCGAATGTTCCAGTAAGACTTCCGGCGCTCACAGAAAAAGACAGGGAGGACATTGCATTTGGTGTAGAGCAGAGTGTTGACTTTATCGCAGCATCATTTGTTCGTAATGCAGAATGTATTTTAGAGATCAAAGCTCTTTTGCAGCAGTGCAATGCGCCATATATTCCGATCATTGCTAAAATTGAAAATGCAGAAGGTATTAAGAATATTGATGAGATCATCCGCTGTGCAGACGGTATTATGGTTGCCCGTGGAGACCTTGGTGTAGAGATTCCGGCTGAGAAAGTTCCGTATTTACAGAAGATGATCATTCAGAAATGTAATGATAATTTCAAACCGGTTATTACAGCGACACAGATGTTAGATTCTATGATCCGTAATCCACGTCCGACAAGAGCAGAGGTTACAGACGTTGCCAATGCAGTTTATGATGGAACAGATGCGGTTATGTTATCTGGTGAGACAGCGCAGGGGAAATATCCGGTAGAAGCATTGCAGATGATGGTACACATCGTAGAAAGCACAGAAGAACATCTGGAATATGATGCAATTTTAAATAAAGCGGCAGAACATCGTATGAAGAGTGCATCTAGTGCACTTGGACATGCAACAGTTACAACAGCAAGAAACTTAAGAGCAAAGTGTATTGTGACTCCTACTGTATCCGGTGCAACAGCACGAGTAGTTTCCAAGTTTAAACCAAAAACAGATATTATTGGTGTAAGTCCGAATGAGGCAACACTTCGCAGAATGCAGATTTACTGGGGTGTACAGCCACTGAAATCAATCGAAGTGACAACAACAGAAGACATTTGTTCTGGGGCAATTGATCTTGTATGTGCAAAACAGCTTGCAGAGACAGGAGACATCGTGATCCTTACAGCAGGTATTCCTTCTCCAAATGTAGCAGCACAGAAAAGTGGTTTCAGTAACATGATGCGTATTGCAATTGTTGAATAAGAGAAAAAACAAGGGATGAGAAAGTAAGATTTCTCATCCCTTTTTGATTTTAATTTTCAAAATGACGGTTGACATATATGTAAATATGACGTATAGTGTTCCTATCGAGAACTACTAAAGAAAAAGGTGGTAAAAGAATGGAACACACTTCATTTATAGAACGATTAATGGATTTTGGCCTGACAAGACAGGAGGCAGGGATTTATGAATGTCTTTTGCGAGAAGGGAAGACAACTGGTTATGAGGTTGCCAAACAGCTTGGAATTTCCAGATCGAATGCATATAATTCTCTTGCAAGCATGACAGAAAAAGGTGCTGCTTATCTTGTAGAGGAAGGCACTACGAAAAAGTATGTACCTGTTGCGTTGGATGAATTTTGTAAGAATCGTATTCGTCGCATGGAGGAGAATAAATCCTGGCTTTGTAAGCATAAGCCAGAAGAAAAAGAACATGTAGAAGGTTATATTACGATCGAAGGGGCAGGCAACGTGCTCGATAAGATGCGTAATCTTTTGTCAGATGCACGTGAGCGAGTGTATATATCCTGTACTAGAAATTATCTTTTGCTTTTTGTTAAAGAACTGGAGGAACTTATCGATGCCGGGAAAAAAGTAGTGATCGTTACAGATCAGCCGGTAAACTATGTAGGCGCCAGAGTTTATATTGGAGAACAGAGAAATACTTCCGTTGGCATGATCACAGATTCAAAATATGTGCTTACCGGAGAATATGGAGAAGGCAGCATGAATACGTGTCTCTATTCCGGACAGAAGAATTTCGTTGAATTATATAAACGAACACTTGCTAATGAGATAGAATTACTTTCAATGAAAAAGGAGATTGAGCGATAATGAGAAAAGAACCATTTGTTACAAACGAACAGCTTAAGGAAATTGCAAAAGAATACCCGACACCATTTTATCTCTACGATGAGCGAGGGATCCGTAACAATGCAAAAGCATTGAAGGATGCATTTTCATGGAACAAAGGATATAAAGAATATTTTGCCGTTAAAGCAACACCAAATCCATTTCTCATCAACATTTTAAGAGAGTATGGATGTGGTTGCGATTGTTCTTCTTATACAGAATTAATGCTTTCTGAGGCAATCGGTGCAACCGGAAGTGATATTATGTTTTCTTCCAATGATACACCGGAAGAAGAATTTAAAAAGGCAGATGAATTAGGAGCCATCATTAATCTTGACGACATTACACATATTGATTTTCTGGAGAAGGCGCTTGGACACATTCCGGAGACGATCAGCTGTCGTTTTAATCCGGGCGGACTTTTTAAAATCAGTAATGATATTATGGACAATCCAGGAGATTCCAAATATGGAATGAAAAAAGATCAGCTTTTTGAGGCGTTTAAAATCTTAAAGGCAAAGGGCGCAAAGGAATTTGGAATTCATGCGTTCCTGGCAAGTAATACAGTTACAAATGAATATTATCCAATGCTTGCAAAGATTCTTTTTGAGTTAGCTGTAAAACTTCAGAAAGAGACAGGTGCTCACATTAAGTTTATCAATTTATCCGGTGGAATTGGAATCCCATATAGCCCGGATCAGGAGCCAAATGATATTCGTGTAATCGGAGAAGGCGTCAGACGTGTTTATGAAGAAGTACTGACACCGGCAGGAATGGGAGATGTTGCGATTTATACAGAACTTGGCCGTTTTATGATGGGACCGTATGGAGCACTTGTTACAAAAGCAATCCACGAGAAGCATACATACAAAGATTACGTTGGTGTAGATGCGTGTGCAGTAAACCTGATGCGTCCGGCAATGTATGGCGCTTACCATCATATTACTGTCATGGGAAAAGAAAAGAAACCATGCAATTGTAAATATGATGTTGTTGGATCCCTTTGTGAGAACAATGATAAATTCGCAATTGACCGTATGCTTCCGGAGATTGAAAAAGGAGATCTTCTTTTTATTCATGATGCAGGCGCACACGGATTTGCAATGGGATATAACTACAATGGAAAATTAAAATGTGCAGAGTTTCTGCTTAAAGAAGATAAAAGTGTACAGCTCATAAGAAGAGCAGAGACAGCTGCAGATTATTTCGCAACATTTGATTGCTTTGATATTGGAGAAAAATTAGTAAAATAAAGAATAAAGGGTATGGTGCGAAGAAAGCGTTCCATACCCTTACTATATGTGTTCATATTAAAAAACACCAGCGAAAAATCACTGGTGTCTACTGCGGATAGTGGGACTTGAACCCACACGAAGTCGCCCTCGCAAGATTTTGAGTCTTGTGCGTCTGCCATTCCGCCATATCCGCATATTGCTATCTAAAAGCAACAAAGTCATGATAATATAATTTAGTATGAATGTCAAGAAAAATATTCTGATTGCGAAAAAAGAATTGAAAAATCTTCTAAAAAAGCATATGATAGAAAAAGTGAAAAAACACAATGGAGGTGCCACATAATGCGTGACGTTGATGTAACAAAAATCACAGAAGTAGTAGAAAAACTTTGCATTCAGGCGAATCAATTTCTTCCAGAGGACGTAAAAGGTGCGATCAAAAAATGTCGTGCCTGTGAAGACTGGGAAATCGCTCAGGGAGTGCTTGATAATATTATTGAAAATTATGAGATCGCAGATGCCGATGAAGTGCCGATCTGTCAGGATACGGGAATGGCCTGTGTATTTTTAGAGATTGGTCAGGATGTTCATCTGACAGGCGGTGATCTTACGGAAGCAGTAAATGAAGGAGTGCGAAGAGGATATGACAAAGGCTATCTTCGAAAATCCGTTGTCAAAGATCCAATCCGCAGAGGCAATACAGGTGACAATACACCAGCTATGCTCTATACAGAGATTGTGCCGGGAGAGCAGGTGAAGATCACGGTTGGACCGAAAGGATTTGGAAGTGAGAATATGAGTCAGATCCGCATGTTCAAACCTTCAGCAGGGCTGGAAGGAATCAAAGATTTTATTCTTGAGGTTGTGGAGACGGCAGGACCAAATCCATGTCCTCCGATGGTGATCGGTGTCGGAATCGGAGGTACGTTTGACAAAGCGGCACTTCTTGCGAAGAAAGCGCTGATGCGTCCGGTAGATTCCAAAAATTCGGATCCATACTATGCAGATCTGGAAGAAGAGATGCTTGAAAAGGTCAATGAGCTTGGAATCGGACCACAGGGATTTGGCGGTCGTACGACAGCAATCGGGCTGAATATCGAGACATTGCCAACGCATATCGCAGGTATGCCTTGTGCAGTCAATATCAACTGCCATGTGACCAGACATAAAACGGAGGTGATCTAAAATGGAAAAACATATCACACTTCCTTTGACAGAGGAACTTGCAAAAACATTACATGCCGGAGATACCGTGTATCTGACCGGAACTATTTATACATCCAGAGATGCCGGACATAAGAGAATGTGCGAAGCACTGTCGAGAGGCGAAGAGCTTCCGTTTGATCCGCGGGATGCGACGATCTATTATGTAGGACCAACTCCGGCAAAGCCGGGATGCGTGATCGGATCTGCCGGACCGACAACGAGCGGTCGTATGGATGCTTATGCGCCAACTATGCTGTCTGTAGGTGCAAGAGGAATGATCGGAAAAGGTGCAAGACTTCCGGAAGTCGTTGAAGCAATGAAAAAGTACAATGGAGTCTACTTTGGCGCCATCGGAGGAGCCGGAGCACTTCTTGCAAAATGTATTAAAAAGGCAGAGCTTATCGCGTTTGAAGACCTTGGAGCTGAGGCATTGCGCAGATTGTATGTGGAGGATATGCCGCTGGTCGTTGTGATCGACTGTGAAGGAAACAACCTTTACGAAGAAGGAAGACGCGCTTATTTGCAGACAAGAAAATAATTACAGGAAAGTGGTAAAATGTTACAATCAAAAAAACAGGTTTCGGAGTCCTTTTTTGTAGGACTTCTTCTTGCAGTCACAGGTGGATACTTGGATGTATATACATATGTAAGCCGAGGGGGCGTATTTGCCAATGCACAGACTGGAAATATTGTCCTTCTGGCTATTCATATCGCACAGAAGAATTATGGGAAAATGATTACTTATCTTCTACCGATCCTTGCATTTATGATGGGGGTTATAATTACTGAATTTGTGAAATTAAAGTTTCGTTACAGTACAAAGATTCATTGGCGTCAGATCGTGATCGCACTGGAAATTTTTGTGCTGCTGGCAGTTTCATTCGTACCAACGGGCATTTATAATGAGATCGTAAATGTTGCCGTTTCTTTCGTCTGCTCTATGCAGGTTGAGAGCTTTCGAGCGTTCGGCGGAGGGAAAAAATATGCGACTACGATGTGTACAGGAAATTTAAGAACTGCTACAGAAAATTTATTTTACTCCGGCGTCCACAAAGACCGTAAGGTGCGAAATAACAGCTTCCAGTATTATGGAATCATCGGTGCATTTATTTTTGGAGCGGTCATTAGTACAGGGCTGACGACAAGATTTGGCGAAAAATCTATTTTCTTTGCATGTACACTTCTTTTTATTGTATTTATTATGATGTTTATACAGGTGGAAAAAGAAGAACAAGAAAATCACTTTTAAAATCGATGGATTTGTTGTATAGTATTTAGGTAGCGATAAAATACATGGAGTGTAATTATGAGCGAAAAGTTAGTTTTGATCGATGGACACAGTATATTGAATCGGGCATTCTATGGGCTCCCGGATCTTACAAATTCGGAGGGGCTTCATACGAATGCCATTTATGGTTTCCTGACGATCATGTTTAAGATATTAGAAGAAGAAAAACCAGAGTATCTGACAGTGGCTTTTGATGTGCATGCACCGACATTTCGACACGAGATGTTTGATGCATATAAGGGGACACGTAAGCCAATGGCCGAGGAACTTCGCCAGCAGGTGCCAGTGATCAAGGATGTGCTTCGTGCGATGGGCGTTCGCATTATTGAAAAAGCCGGACTTGAGGCAGATGATCTGATCGGTACGCTTGCAAGAAGAGCAGAAGAAAAGGGGATGGAAGTGTCTGTCATTTCCGGAGACCGGGATTTACTGCAGCTTGCAACAAAGCATGTAAAGATCAGAATCCCGAAGACAAAGCAGGGACGTACAGAAGTGGAAGATTATTACGAAGCAGATGTATTGGAGCGCTATCAGGTTACGCCGGTTGAGTTTATTGATCTCAAAGCGCTTATGGGAGATACTGCGGATAATATTCCGGGCGTTCCAAGTATTGGAGAGAAGACGGCGACAAAGATCATAACAGAGTATCATTCAATCGAGAATGCTTATGCACATGTAGATGAACTGAAGCCGCCGCGTGCATCCAAGGCATTAAATGAGTACTGGGATCAGGCGGTATTAAGTAAAACGCTTGCAACGATCGAAGTACATGCAGATGTAGCATATGATTTTGAAGAGGCAAAATTACATAATCTTTATACGGAAGAAGCATATGCATATTTCCAAAGATTACAGTTTAAAAATCTGTTGTCTCGTTTTGATGTGCAGGCAGCGACACCGTCTGTGGAAGAGACGTTTTGTGTGATCGAGACGAAGAAGGAAGCAGAAGCGTATTTGCATGGATTGACCGATGCAAAAACAGTCGGAGCAGCTGTATATAAAGATACGGAGCATGTCCTTCCGCTGTTTGCGATGCAAGCTTCCATTACAGGGATTGCTTTTTGCTCTGAGCAGGAAAAAACAGCACTTCTGCTCGCGGGTAATGGGATTGACATCGAATGGCTGATGGCTGAGTTTGCAAGGGTACAGAAAGCAGCCGGAAGTTTTGTAATGTTTGATCTGAAAAAAGCAATGGCAGAGCTTACAATCGAGAACAGAGAGAACTGTTTCGATGCGACAGTGGCAGCTTACCTTCTGAATCCGTTAAAGAACGATTACGGTTATGAAGATGTAACCAGAGAACAGCTGGATATTCTGGTTGATGAGAAGACGGACAGAAAGACAAAAGCATGCTATGAAGCATATACTGCATTTGCAGCAAAAGAATTATTGGAAAAGAAATTAAAAGATGCCGGAGAATGGCAGCTTTTTGAAACGATAGAGATGCCGTTGGTATTTACATTATACGAGATGGAAAAAAACGGTGTAAAAGTAGAGGCAGAAGCTTTGAAGGCGTATGGAGATCAGTTGGTTGGGAGGATCAATGATCTGGAGTCGGATATTTATGATCTGGCAGGAGAACAGTTTAATATCAATTCGCCGAAGCAGCTTGGTGTGATCCTATTTGAAAAACTGGAACTGCCGGGCGGCAAGAAGACAAAGACCGGATATTCGACTGCAGCCGATGTACTTGATAAGCTGGCACCGGACTATCCGATTGTATCAAAAGTGCTGGAGTACAGACAATTGACTAAATTAAAGTCTACTTATGCAGACGGCCTTGCAGGATATATAAGAGATGATGGCAGAATCCATGGAAAATTTCATCAGACTGTCACTGCGACCGGGCGGTTGAGCAGTGCAGAGCCGAATCTTCAGAATATACCTGTGCGAGTGGAATTAGGGAGATTGATTCGCAAGGTCTTTGTACCGGAAGATGGATATGTATTTGTAGATGCAGATTATTCTCAGATTGAGCTGCGTGTGCTGGCACACTGTTCGGGAGATGAACAGCTGATCGGAGCATACAGGGAGGAAGCAGACATTCACAGGATTACAGCATCTCAGGTATTCCATATTCCGTTTGATGAAGTGACGCCGCTGCAGAGGCGAAATGCAAAAGCAGTAAACTTTGGTATCGTATATGGAATCAGTTCCTTCGGACTGAGTCAGGATCTGAGCATTACGAGAAAAGAAGCTGCAAAATATATAGAGGATTATTTTAAGACATATCCGGGAATAAAGAAGTTCCTGGATGATACGGTAGCCCACGCAAAAGAGAATGGTTATGTAGAGACTTTATTTGGAAGACGCAGACCAGTGCCGGAATTATCTTCAAGCAATTTCATGCAGCGCTCTTTTGGAGAACGCGTTGCAATGAATGCGCCGATCCAGGGGACGGCGGCAGATATTATGAAGATCGCTATGATCGGAGTAGAACGAAGATTAAGAGACAGACAACTTAAGTCAAAGCTTGTGCTTCAGGTGCACGATGAACTTTTGATTGAGGCATATAAGCCGGAGCTTCAGGAAGTACAGCAAATACTGAGAGAAGAGATGGAACAGGCGGCTGATTTGAAAGTACCGCTTGAGATAGATATGCATACTGGAACAAATTGGTACGAAGCAAAATAAGAGGTGAAAGAAATGAAGGTTATAGGATTAACAGGTGGCGTTGGATCTGGAAAATCGCAGATTCTGGAATATTTAAATGATAAATATGGCGCAACGATCTGCCAGGCAGATAAGGTAGCCAGACATTTGCAGAAAAAAGATACAGAGTGTTATGAAAAAATTGTTGCATACTTTGGAGAAGAGATTCTGGATGATAAAAAAGAATTAGACCGTGAAAAGATTGCGGATATCGTATTTTCAGATAAGAAAAAATTAGAGGCACTGAATGCAATCGTACATCCGGCTGTGAAGGAAGAGATTAAGAAAAAGATCCGCCATGAAGAGAGAAAGAATACAAATCTTTTTGTGCTGGAATCAGCGATCCTTATCGAGGATCATTATAGCGAGATCTGTGATGAAATCTGGTATGTATATGTGAAAACAGATATTCGAAAGAACAGACTCTTTTATTCAAGAGGATATAAAGAAGGGAAGATTGAAGATATTATGGCTTCCCAGCTTACAAAAGCAGAATTTATGAAAGAATGCGACAGAGTCATTGACAACAATGGTGTGTTCGCTGAGACGATGATCCAGGTCGATCAGATCGTAAAGGATCTTTAATAAAGGAAGAACAGGTGGAAATAGCAGATGAGATTATGCAGCATTGCCAGTGGTAGCAGTGGAAATTGTATTTACGTAGGAGATGATACAACACATCTTCTCGTTGACACTGGAATCAGCAAGAAGAGAATAGAAGAAGGATTGAACGCACTTCAGATTAAAGGTGATGAGCTGAAAGGAATTTTGATCACGCATGAACATGTGGATCATATTCAGGGACTTGGGGTGTTTAGTAGAAAATATGCAATTCCAATTTACGCGACACATGGAACGATTGAAGGAATCAAAGCATATAAGAATTTAGGAAAGCTTCCGGAAGGATTACTACATGAGGTGCCGGTAGATGAGACATTTCGTCTGGGAGATATGGATATTCATCCATTTTCAATTTCTCATGATGCAAATGAACCGTCAGGATATCGAATCGAAAACGGAAGTAAAGCTGTTGCAGTTGCAACAGATCTTGGTATTTACAATGATTATACCGTTGAGAACCTAAAAAATCTAAATGGAGTTGTTCTGGAAGCAAATCATGATATTCATATGTTGGAAGTCGGTCCGTATCCATATCCTTTAAAAAGACGAGTGATGGGAGATCATGGACATTTATCAAATGAATTGTCAGGACGTCTTCTTTGTGATATACTGCATGATGATATGTCGGCAGTGGTGCTTGGACATTTAAGTAAAGATAATAACTATGAAAGTCTTGCTTATGAGACTGTGAAGCTTGAGATTACAATGGGTGACAATCCATACAAAGGAGAAGATATCCCAATTACAGTCGCAAAGAGAAATTCCGTTTCTAATATTATTCAATTGTAAGAGAAGGGGTACAGACAATGGGAAAAATAGCAATTGTGACAGACAGCAATAGTGGTATTACGCAGGAGGAAGCAAAAAGCTTGGGTATTTTTGTTGTCCCTATGCCGTTTTACATTGATGGTGAATTATATTATGAAGATATTACACTTTCGCAGGCTGAGTTTTATGAAAAACTGAAAGCAGATGCAGATATTTCTACATCTCAGCCATCACCTGGAGATGTGATGGAAATCTGGGAGGAGCTTTTGGAAAGCTATGATGAAGTGATCCATATTCCGATGTCCAGCGGACTCAGTAGTTCCTGCGAGAATGCGATGATGTTGTCCAGAGAATTTGAAGGGAAAGTACACGTTGTGGATAACCAGCGTATTTCCGTTACACAGAGACAGTCTGTGACGGATGCAATGGCGATGCGCGAGAAAGGAATGTCCGCAGATGAGATTGTTGACGTATTAATGCGTGAAAGACTGGAAGCAAGTATCTATATTACAGTGGATACATTGAAATATTTGAAGAAGGGCGGAAGGATCACACCTGCTGCCGCTGCGATTGGAACGGTTCTGAATCTGAAACCGGTTCTTCAGATTCAGGGTGATAAGCTGGATGCTTTTGCGAAAGTACGTGGCTGGAAAGCAGCGAAAAAGACAATGCTTGACGCAATGGAAAAAGATATCAAAACAAGATTTGCGGGCGAGAAAGTTCACCTGGAAGCTGCTTACACGTGCTCGGAAGAGGAGAAAGACAAGTGGCTGGAAGAGATCAGAAAGAGATTTCCTGATTATGAGATCGTGAGCGGCCGTTTATCTTTGAGTGTGGCATGTCACATCGGAGCAGGCGCAATGGCGATCGCATGCAGTAAGTATATAGAAGAATAAAGAAATTTAAAAGGACGATTCCATTTACGGACCGTCCTTTTTATAATGATTTCTTATTGATGGTTTTTTAAAAAATTGTTTGTATAATGAATCTCTCCGTCATTTGTAATGAAGATGGCATCTACATTATCCAGCTGATTGATCACATTTTCAGCACGCTCGTATCCGTACATCAGGCAGATCGTGCTTAATGCATCTGCGGTAAGAGACGAATCGGTGATGATAGATACACTGTAGAGATCCGTCTTGCAAGGTCTGCCGGTTGAGGTAGAAAGAACTTGATGGTAGAGTTTATTGTTTTTTTTGAAACAACTTTCGTAAATGCCGGAGGTGACAACCGATTGGTCTGCAATTTTTACGGAAGCGATCACTTCACCTGTCTTACCAAATGGCTTCTGGATCCCAATATTGAAATCAGATCCGTCCGGTTTTGTGCCGACGGTCTGTATAGTACCGCCAAGATCGATCGTTGCATGTTTTACGCCTTCTTTTCGAAGGTAAGCTTTCAGACGATCAGCGACATATCCGCTGGCGATACCGCCTAAATCTAATTTGGCATGGCGGTCTATAAGGGTCACAGAATTTCCATGGATCAGCACACTGTGGTAGTTGACATGATTCAACTGTCTGTTGATCTTATGTGAGGCTGGTACTTTCTTTTTGCCGGAACGAAAATCCCACAGATTTGAAACCGATCCGATTGTAATATCAAATTCTCCTTTTGAAAACTTTCCGTAATAAAGTCCTTTTTTGATAATTGCGATCGTATCATCGGATACAGTCACGGCTTTACCTTTTGCGTGATTGATCTTATACACATCGCTGTTCTTGTTGTCAGGAGAGAATAGTCTGTTATATTTTTTGCATATGTTTTCGCATCCTTTGATAACGGATTCATCTGATTTATCGAGGATCTTGACTTTAACAACAGTGTCGAATAATGTATCCTCATAAGTGCGGCCGCGCTTCCCGGAGCACCCGGTTAAAAGTATGGATGCACAGATGAGGGCTGCCGTAATTTTCTTAAATTTCATAAAACACCTCCAGGTTACTGAATTTGACCTTAAGTTATTATAACATGAAAAATTAGATATGCAATCGAACATGTGATTGCAGTGTTTGATTTCTTGTGTTAGAATGAAACGCAGAGAGGAACGGTGTATATGAAAGAAAAGATACATTTAAAGAAAAAAGACTGGATTTTAATACTTGTAATCATTGTTGTTGCGGGACTATCTTTCTTCCTTCACAATCTGCTCGGTGCGAAAGGCGCGAACTGCGTTGTGGTAAAGGTAGATGGAAAAATTGAAGGAACCTATTCTCTTGGTAAAGATCAGGAGATTTCTATCAATGGTGGCACGAACAAACTGGCGATCAAGTATAACAGAGCCAGTATGGTAGAAGCAGACTGTCCGGATCAGCTTTGTGTAAAGCAAAGATCCATTTCAAAAGCACATGAGAGCATCATCTGTCTTCCGAATAAAGTTGTTGTCGAAGTAGAGAGCGCAGAAGGAAGTACGTTCGATGCGATTTCAAACTAGCTGGAAAGGACAGAGTGAACTTGAAAAGTAAAGTTGCATATTTTGGAGTGTTTACAGCGCTGGCATTGATCTTCAGTTATGTTGAGACGTTGATCCCGATCAATTTTGGTATTCCGGGAGTAAAGCTTGGTCTTGCAAACCTGATCATTGTTGTTGCTTTATATAAGATGCGCCTTTCAGAGGCGTTTCTTCTTTCTGTGACGCGTGTACTGTTGTCTGGATTCATATTCGGCAACTATTTCAGTATTGTCTATAGCCTTGCAGGCGGAATTTTAAGCCTTGCTGTGATGGCACTTCTGAAAAAAAGCGGGGGCTTCAGTGTGAAAGGAGTTAGCATTGCGGGTGGTGTTTTTCACAATGTCGGACAGCTGATTGTTGCGGCTCTTGTAGTTGAGACATTCAGCGTCACTTATTATTTTCCGGTATTACTGATCGCAGGACTTGTGACCGGATTTGTGATCGGTATCGTAGCGGAGCTGATGCTTTCGAGACTTACGAATATACAGTTTTAGGAGGATTTGATGATACAGTATATAAGAGGCGAGCTTGCCCTTGTGGAAGAAGATCGCGTGATCGTAGATGTAGGCGGTGTCGGCTACGGGATTTTTATGCCGGTGCAGTCGATCAGTCAGTTGCCGGGTGTCGGTAATGAAGTGAGAATTTATACATATCTTAATGTAAAAGAAGATGCAATGCAGCTGTTTGGCTTCCTGACAAGGGACGATCTGAAAGTGTTCAAGCTTCTGATCGGTGTCAATGGAATCGGACCGAAAGGTGGACAGGCAGTATTGTCTGTGCTAAGTCCGGATGATTTGAGATTTGCAGTGTTGGCAAATGATGTAAAAGCGATTTGTGCTGCACCTGGGATTGGAAAGAAGACTGCGGAAAAAGTTATTTTAGAGTTGAAAGACAAACTGAGTCTGGATGATGTATTTGAACATAGCAGTGAAGACCAATTCGATGCATGTGCAGTTGCGGAAAATTCGGATGTGCAAAGCGAAGCTATCCAGGCGCTGGTTGCATTGGGATACAACAGCACTGATGCCTTGAAGGCAGTAAAAAAAGTAGAAATGACAGAAGCAATGGATGTAGAAGCCTTATTGAAGCAGGCTTTGAAACAGATGCTATAAAGGATCGATAGAGATGAGCAGAAGAATTATTACAACAGAAAATCTGGAAGAAGATGCGAAAATAGAGAACCATCTAAGACCGCAGCTTCTGGATGATTATATCGGACAGGCGAAGGCGAAGGAGATGCTGGACGTATATATTCGCGCTGCCAAAGAACGAGGAGATGCATTGGATCATGTGCTCTTCTACGGACCACCCGGTCTTGGTAAGACAACACTGGCTGGAATTATCGCCAACGAGATGGGTGTGAATATTAAGATCACATCCGGGCCTGCGATTGAAAAGCCGGGAGAGATGGCGGCAATTTTAAATAATCTGCAGGAAAAAGATGTACTTTTTGTAGATGAGATCCACCGGTTGAATCGACAGGTGGAGGAAGTTTTATATCCTGCAATGGAAGATTATGCAATTGACATTATGATCGGAAAAGGAGCTACAGCAAGGTCCATCCGTCTGGATCTTCCAAAATTTACCCTTGTAGGGGCGACGACGAGAGCCGGAATGCTGACAGCGCCTTTGCGAGACCGTTTTGGCGTAGTAAACCGGATGGAATATTATACAATTGAAGAGCTTACGACGATTATCAAGCGTTCTGCAAGAGTGCTTGATGTGAAAATTGATGAAGAAGGTGCACTGGCACTGGCGAGACGTTCCCGCGGTACACCAAGACTTGCCAATCGTCTTTTGAAACGTGTCCGTGACTTCGCGCAGGTCAAGTATGAAGGAGATATAACGAAGGAAGTTGCGGATTATGCACTGGATCTTTTAGATGTAGACAAGGAAGGATTAGACCAGACAGACCGAGAATTGTTGCTTACAATCATTGAAAAATTTGCAGGTGGTCCGGTTGGACTGGATACACTTTCTGCATCCGTTGGAGAAGATGCAGGAACGATCGAGGATGTGTATGAACCGTATTTGCTGAAGAATGGTTTTATACAGCGTACGCCCAAAGGAAGGATTGTAACAGATAAGGCGTATGTGCATCTTGGAATCGAAAAAGAAGGATAAAAATGATCGTTTAAAAAAAGAGGGTTGGTTTTTCTCTGAGTTTAGTTTATAATAAGAACAAGATTATGAGTATATGCGGGAGGCATTTATGGCATCATCAAAGAATTTTACAGAAGTTTTAATCGGAGGCAAGGTATATACTTTAAGTGGATTTGAAAGTGAAGATTATCTGCAGAAAGTATCTACTTATTTAAATCATAAGCTGGATGAGCTTTCTGCCAGTGATGGATATCGCAAGCAGAATGCAGATACAAGAAGTATTTTACTGGCGCTTAATATTGCCGATGATTATTTTAAGGCAAGAAAACAGGGAACTTCTCTCGAGAATGATATTGCAGAGAAGGACAAGGACATGTATGAATTAAAACATGATCTGATTTCTGTGCAGATTAAACTCGAGAATGCTGAGAAAGCGATGGACAAGTTAAAAGAAGAGAATAAGGAGCTTCAACTTAAAATCGTTCAGCTGGAGACAGAGATTAAAAATAAGCAAAAGTAGGGCTGTCTTATGACAGCCTTTTTTGTCATATAGGAAGTTGGTTCGTAATGGATAAAAAGGCAGAGAATAGAAATAATAAGATAGAGATACTTGCGCCGGCCGGTTCTTATGAGAGCCTTTGTGCAGCACTGGAGGCGGGAGCAGATGCGATCTATGCCGGTGGAATGCGATTCGGAGCAAGAGCGTATGCCGGAAATTTAGATGAAGAGCAGTATTTGCGGGCAATCGATGAAGTGCATTTACAGAATAAAAAGATTTATATGACTGTCAATACACTTTTAAAAGATCAGGAAATGAAGGAGTTGTATAAATATCTGCTGCCGTATTATCGTCAGGGGCTGGACGCGGTTATTGTCCAGGATCCGGGCGTTTTCTCGTTTATCAGAGAGGTATTCCCAGACCTTCCGGTCCACATTAGTACACAGATGACGGTAACAGGAGTATATGGGGCGCAATTTTTTGGAGACAAAGGTGCAGAACGTATTGTGCCTGCAAGAGAAATTTCACTTGAAGAAGTGCGTAAGATCAAACAGGCAACCGGGCTAGAGATGGAATGCTTTGTACATGGAGCAATGTGTTATTGCTATTCCGGTCAGTGCCTTATGAGCAGTATGATCGGTGGACGAAGCGGAAACCGTGGACAATGCGCACAGCCTTGTAGATTGCCCTATTCGATCGACGGGAAAAAGCCGCAGGATTTAATGAGTCTGAAGGATTTATGTACAATTGAAAGCCTGCCAGATCTCATTGAAGCTGGTATTGATTCATTTAAGATTGAAGGAAGAATGAAGCAGCCGGAGTACGTATATACAGTCGTTCGTATGTATCGGAAATATGTAGATCTCTATCTCGAAAAAGGAAAAGAAGGATTTTATGTAGATCCGGATGATCTGAAAATTCTGGAAGGTGCCTACAGACGCAGAGGTTACATGAAAGGGTATTACAACTGCGAAAATGGCAGACAGATGTTATCTTTGAAGCGCCCGAAAGAAGAGCAGGCAGAGATGAAGATTAACTTTTCGAAAAAACAAGAAAAAATTAATGGTGTATTCACACTTTCCGAAGGAAGTCATGCTAAAATAACGTTAAGCTGTAAAAATATTGAAGTTGTGTGTGAAGGTGCCCTTGTGCAGAAAGCACTGAACCAGCCACTGGATGCGCAACGAATCGAAAAGCAGATGCGCAAAACAGGAGAGACACCATTTGTGTTTGATGATTTGAAGATCATTACAGAAGGCAGTATTTTTCTTCCGATGCAGGCTATTAATGAACTGCGAAGAGAAAGCCTGCACCTGTTGGAAGAAAAAATATTAGAATCCTATCGAAGAACGAAGGATCAGATTGGATGTGCCGGAAGCTTTTTGAAAGCCCAGGATAGGGTGTCAGAAAAATGGGAAGATGGAAAAACGGCAGACACAGCATTTACGGTGCGTGTTTCTACGAAGGAACAACTGGAAGCGGTAGCCGGAAGAGAAGACGTATCGATCATTCTGGCTGAAAGTATCTTGTGTAAGCTAAAAGAGTGGGAAAAGTTTCGGAGAATCGTCGGAGAAGATCAGAAGTTGTATCTTGTTATGCCATACATTTTCAGAGAACGTGCGCTTCGTTTCTTTGAACCGTTTTATGAAGAGATGAATACTCTGTTTGATGGTGTAATGATCCGCAATTTTGAAAGTCTTTCCTGGCTGAAAGGAAAAGGCTATGGGAAGGCCATTTTTACAGATTATAATATGTATGTATTTAATCACAGTGGAAAGGCATTCTTGAAAAAGGAAGGAATTGAAAGATTTACTGCGTCTGTAGAGTTAAATGACAGAGAGCTGGCAGAGTGTGGACTTGGCGGAAGTATGTTGAGTATTTATGGCTATCAGCCGGTGATGATCACTGCAAACTGTATTCAGAAGAATATGCATCGTTGTGAAAAGACGCCTGGACTTTTATATATTAAGGATCGTTATCAGAACAGTTTTCCGGTAAAAAATGAATGCCAGTACTGTTATAATGTGATTTACAATCCAGTTCCTTTGATGCTTGTGAAACAGAAAAAAGAAGTCAAAGAGTTAAAACCATCTGCATTGCGCCTTGATTTTACGATTGAGACGCCGAAGGATGTCAGATGCGTGTTAGATATGTGTAGAGATATTTTCCTAGAAGAGCAGGAAAGAAAAATTCTTGATATTTCTTATACAAAAGGACATTTTAAACGAGGAGTGAAGTAGGTGAGAAATTGGTAAATTTAATTGTTCAATTATCCAAATATATAATTATTCTGCTGATCATCATATATACATTTTTATGTTTCAGCATTTTTGGATATCAGGACCCGGATAAAAAACGATATCTTTTACGTCAGCAGAATTTGTTGATGTTTTTGATGCAGGCCATTGCATTTGTTGTTATGTATTTGCAGACGGAAGACGTGAAGATGTTAATATTCTATCTTATGCAGGTAGTCTTATTTAGTGCTACGATTCTTTTGTACACGCTATTGTATCCAAAGGTGTCGCGACTGGTCGTCAATAACATATGTATGTTGCTATGTATCGGTATGATCATGCTGACGAGACTGAATTATTCTTATGCGTTCAAACAGTTTGTGATTGCATCAGCCGGTATCGCAGTCAGTCTCGTTGTTCCAGTCATCATCCGTAAGTTTAAGTTTCTTGCTGAATGGAGAAAATTTTATGCGGTGATCGGTATCGTTTCACTTGCCGCAGTAGTTGTGTGGGGTGGCGTTTCCGGAGGAGCCAGGCTTGGATTTACAACAAAGGTTGTCAATATCCAGCCGTCGGAACTTGTAAAAGTCGTATTTGTATTTTTTGTTGCTTCGAGCTTTAAGCTGTCATTGGAATTCAAGGATATTGTTATTACGACAGCTCTGGCAGCATTCCATGTGCTGATCCTTGTTGCGTCGAAGGACCTTGGAGCCGCGCTTATTATTTTTGTCGTGTATTTGACGATGCTCTATGTGGCAACAAGACAGCCCCTTTATATATTTGCCGGACTTGCAGCCGGAAGCGGCGCATCCGTTATAGCGTATCATCTTTTTAACCACGTACGTGTCCGAGTGACAGTATGGAAAGATCCATTAGCTGTGTATGCGAGTGGAGGACAGCAGGTAGCACAGTCCTTATTCGCGATTGGAACAGGAAGCTGGTTTGGACTGGGGCTGTTCCAGGGTGTGCCAAATACAATCCCGGTTGTTGTTTCTGATTTTATCTTCGCTGCCATAACAGAGGAGATGGGATTGATTTTTGGTTTGTGTACGATTTTAATCTGTGTAAGCTGTTATATCATGTTTTTGAATATTGCAATGCAGCTTCACAACGGATTTTATAAGCTTGTGGCACTTGGCCTTGGAACGTGTTATATTTTCCAGGTATTTCTTGCAATTGGCGGTGTCACAAAGTTCATTCCGTCTACCGGAGTGACACTTCCTCTCGTAAGCTACGGAGGAAGTTCACTGCTTAGTACACTCATTATGTTTGGAATTATTCAAGGACTTTACATTTTAAGAGAAGACGAGGAAGAGGACATTGAAAGAAAGAAGAAGGAACGGTTACGAGCAAAGAGAAGCAGACAGGAATATGCGCCGCCGCGAAGAACGCCGGCACATGACCGCCAAAGAGCGCAAACGCGTCCGGAAGGAAGAAAAGCGCCGCGCCAAGGCAAGGCGCGCCCGCAACAAAGAGTTCGCTAGGGTTACCTATGTTTTTGTAACACTGTTTCTCGTAATGATGGGATATATTTGCTATTTTAATGTTGTAAAAAGTAAAGATTTTATTAATAGTCCGTACAATCGAAGAATGGATACGATTGCAAAACGGATTGAGCGTGGAAAGATCTTAGATAAAAGCGGCAAAGTGCTTGCACAGTCGAAGGTTTCGTCTAATGGAACGGAGACGCGTGTATATCCATATGGAAGAGAATTCGCTCATGTAGTCGGCTATACGGCAAAAGGAAAGTATGGATTGGAATCAAAAGCAAATTCCGAGTTACTTACATCGAATGCATTTTTCCTGGAAAAAATCAAAAATGAATTGCAGGATAAGAAAAATCCGGGAGACAATGTGGTTACGACGCTGGATGTGGATTTGCAGAAAGCGGCCTATAATGCACTGGGTGATCAGAAAGGTGCTGTTGTTGTGATGGAACCAAAGACGGGGAAAGTGCGTGCTATGGTATCGAAACCGGATTTCGATCCGGATACAGTGGAAGAACAGTGGGCGAATCTGAATGAAGATACGGATGCAAGATTATTAAATCGTGCAACGCAGGGTCAGTATCCGCCGGGATCTACTTTTAAAGTAGTTACAGCATTAGAGTATATAAGAGAACATGGTGATCCAGAAGATTATTCGTATGTTTGTAACGGACAGATTGATGCCGGAACAAACACGATCCACTGCTTTGGCGGAACGGTACATGGACAAGTAAACTTCAGAGATAGTCTTGCATATTCATGTAATACTTCTTTCAGTAATATTGGAGAAGGTTTGAATGTTTCTAAATTTACGAAGACAACGAAGAATCTTTTATTTGACTCGAAACTTCCGGGAAGCATTTCTTATAAGAGCAGTCATTTTGATCTCAGTAAAAATGCAGGCATTGCGGAACGTATGATGACAGCCATCGGACAGGGCAAGACGCAGGTAAGTCCTTATCATATGGCACTGATCACTGCTGCCATTGCAAATAATGGAAAACTGATGAAGCCGTATCTGATCGACTCTGTTACGAATTATCAGGGATCGGTGATCAGTTCGAATAAACCGGAAGAGTATAAAAGACTGATGACGGCAGATGAAGCTTCTATGTTGAAAGATTACATGTCCAGTGTGACCAAATATGGAACGGCTGCATCAGCAATGAGTGGAACCAGTTATTCGACAGCAGGAAAGACCGGAACAGCAGAGTATAGCTCAGACAAAAGCAAAGATCATTCCTGGTTTATCGGTATGTCCAATGTGGATGATCCGGATCTTGTGATCAGTGTTATTATCGAGGCTGCAGATGGAAATGCGAAAGCAGTGAATGTAGCGAGACAAGTATTTGATGCATATTATGAGTAGAAAGAGGGCAGCGTATGCACATTTATAAAAATTTATATGTGCCGGAGGGGCTTGAAAAGAAAAAAGAAAAAATGATCAAAAAGTTAAAAGCCGGAAAGCTGCTGCCGGGCGTCTATCTTATTACGCTTGCGAGAAATGAAAAGAATCAGCTTGATATTATACCTGCGTATGTGAGACTTCAGAAATATTATCCGGATCCATTGCCGCTGATTGTCGGATTGACAAAAGATTTTGATGATGCATTGGAAATGGTGGAAGGAATCACGCAGGAAGTGTATAATGAGACTAAAGGTGCGGATATTCGTTCCTATATTCTAGAAAAAGAACGGGAAGGTTAATATGCTACATATACTATTGTTGATCCTGAAAATTATAGGAATCATAATCGCAGTCCTATTAGGAATTGTACTGGCTTTGCTTTTGATCTTGCTATTTGTTCCTGTCCGTTACGAAGCGCAGGGCATATGCAAGGGCTCATCAGACAGCCTGAAGGGAAAGGTAAAGCTGACGTGGCTTCTTCATTTGCTTCGTGTAGACGTGATGTACAAAGAAAAACATATGACATGGCGGATACGTCTTCTTTTTTGGAAGCGAAGCTCTTCGAAGGGAAAGAAAGCTGTACATCCAGAGGAAGGTTCTTATGAGAAGCAGGAAATAAAGGAGGAAAAAGCAGATGAGGAAAAAACACCGATCACAGATGATGCGAACAATACAGATGAGCCGGAAGTTAAAGAACCGGAAATTAAAGAAGCTGCTGTGGCAGATGAAGACGCAAAGAGTACTCCGGAAGCTTCGGAAGTGTTGCAAACCGAAAAGAATCAAGAAAGACATAGTGAAGATAAAACGGATCCTTCAAAAGCTGAAAAGAAAAAATCTGCACGGAAACATAAAAATAAAGCAAAAGATTTCTTTCGGAAGATAAAGGATAAGAAAGAACAGGTCACTTCTTTTATTCGGAATGAGACGCACAAAGAGGCATTTGAAAAAGTAAAAAAAGAACTGTTTCGGCTTCTGAAAATATTGCGACCGAAGAGATTGGAAGGAAATATCATCTTTGGCTTTGAGGATCCATCTTATACGGGGAAAACACTTGCGTTGTTGAGTGTGTTTTATCCGTTTTTTGGTCCGGTATTTACGATCACACCGGATTTTGAGCAGGCAATATTCAAAGGGAATCTTTTCTGCAAAGGTAAAATACGTTTGAGTTATTTTGTGCACCCTGTGTGGGTGTTGTTCTGGAACCGGAACGTGCGAGCAACTTATCGTGATATAAAAAGTATAAATGAAAAATAATCAGGAGGAACGATTATGGCAGACAATAATTTTAAAGGGACAGTCGAAGCGCTGTTTCATGGAATGGACAGTGTAGTGTCTTCAAAGACAGTTGTCGGAGAGGCAATCCATATCGGAGATACAATTATACTTCCGCTTGTGGACGTATCTTTTGGTATCGGTGCAGGTGCATTCAATGCAGATAAAAAAGAAAAAGGAGCAGGCGGAGTCGGTGGAAAGATGTCTCCTTGTGCAGTGTTAGTGATCCAGAATGGCAAGACAAAGCTTGTTAATATTAAAAATCAGGATACGATGACAAAAATTCTTGATATGATCCCGGATGCCATCGACAAATTTACGTCGGACAAAGAAGAGAAGATGACAGAGAAAGATGTAATGGATATTCTGGATGAAGAATAAAGAAGATGTATGACAAATTTATCGTCAAAAAGTCTGATAAAAAGATGAAAAAGAAATTTATAAAAATACTTGCAATTCAATAATAATTCTGTTACAATATCAATGTTGCGAGTCTGGAGAACAGACTTATTATGAGCGTTAGGAGGTGCAGTCATGGCAAAATGTGCTATTTGTGAAAAGGGTGCTCACTTTGGTAACAATGTAAGTCACTCACATAGAAAATCACCAAAGATGTGGAAATCAAACGTAAAATCAGTTCGTGTTAAGACAGAAGGCGGAGCTACAAAAAAAATGTATGTTTGTACTTCTTGCTTAAAATCAGGCAAAGTTGAACGTGCTTAATCAAGAATGTGATTGAAATTAAAAACTCAGGTTCGGTTTTGAATCTGAGTTTTTTATATGATTATTTATACGATAAAGATTTAAGTCTTACAGCCCGACTTGTAATAAATGTGCAAACAGGGTATAATATAGAGGATTAGACAATACTTTAAATTATAAAATAGAAGAATTGGAGGTTGCAGTATGAAGGGATGCGTTAGTACAGATCTTGGAATTATTACAATTGATCCTGAGGTTATTGCAAAATATGCCGGAACAGTTGCAGTAGAGTGTTTTGGTATCGTTGGTATGGCTGCAGTTAATATGAAAGATGGTTTTGTACATCTGCTTAAGAAAGAAAGTCTGACACGTGGTATTCAGGTACATGTATCTGATGATAATCACATCAGTCTTGAATTCCATGCAATTGTTGCATATGGCGTCAGCATTTCAGCAGTGACAGAAAACCTGATCAGCAATGTACAATATAGAGTAGAAGAGTTTACAGGTATGCCGGTCGATAAGATCAATATCTATATCGAAGGCGTAAGAGTCATCGATTAGTTAAGGAGGAACACAGGAAGTGGCTACGAAGAAAATTAATGTGGACATGCTTGCGAAGATGTTTCTTGCAGGCGCACAGAACATAGAGGCAAAAAAAGAGTTCATTAATGAACTGAATGTTTTTCCGGTTCCGGATGGAGATACTGGAACGAATATGTCATTGACAATTATGGCGGCTGCCAAGGAAGTGACTGCACTTAACAATCCGGGAATGAAGGAGCTTGCAAAAGCAATCTCTTCCGGTTCCCTTCGCGGTGCGAGAGGTAACTCGGGAGTAATCCTGTCTCAGCTTCTTAGAGGATTTACAAAATCTATCCGCGAGGAGAAGGAAATTGATGTGATTGCACTTGCTGCTGCATGCACAAGAGCGCGTGATACAGCCTACAAGGCAGTAATGAAACCGAAAGAGGGAACAATTCTTACTGTTGCCAGTGGTATCGCAGAGAAAGCTTCAGAGATGGCACAGGATACAGATGATCTGGAAGAATTCATTCCGGCCGTTTTGGATTATGCAAAAGAAGTTCTCGATAAGACTCCGGATATGCTCCCGGTACTGAAAGAAGCCGGTGTTGTAGATTCCGGCGGACAGGGATTAGTAGAAGTGCTTCAGGGTGCTTATGATGCATTCCTTGGAAAAGAGATTGATTATAGTGCGATCAAGCCAAGCGAAGGTGCACCGGTTACAAAGATCAGCGCAGAAGATACAGCAGATATCAAATTTGGATATTGTACAGAGTTTATTATTCTGACAGAGAAAGAATTTACAGAAGAAGATGAGCATGATTTCAAAGCATATCTTTCTTCTATCGGTGATTCCATTGTATGTGTTGCAGATGATGATGTTGTGAAGATTCATGTACATACAAATGATCCGGGACTTGCAATTCAGAGAGCCTTAACTTATGGACAGCTTTCCCGTATGAAGATCGATAATATGCGCGAGGAACATCAGGAAAAACTGATCCGCGAGGCTGAGAAGGTTGCAGCTGCACAGGCAGAGGAAGCGAAAGCAAATGAGCCTAGAAAACCAATGGGATTCATTACAGTTTCAATCGGTGAAGGATTGAACTCTATTTTCAAAGAGCTCGGTGCAGATTATATTATCGAAGGTGGACAGACGATGAACCCGAGTACGGAAGATATGTTGACAGCGATCGATGCAGTGAATGCAGATACAGTCTTTATCCTTCCGAACAATAAAAATATCGTTCTTGCAGCGAACCAAGCAAAAGCACTTGTAGAAGAGAAAGAGATCATTGTAATTCCTACTAAGACTGTACCACAGGGAATTACAGCGCTTATCAATTTTGCACCGGACAGAAGTGCTGCAGAAAATGAGGAAGCAATGCTGGAAGAGATCAGTAATGTGAAGACAGGACAGATCACATACGCAGTTCGTGATACAAAAATCGACGATAAAGAGATCCATGAGGGAGATATCATGGGAATCGGTGACAGTGGAATTCTTTCCGTTGGAACAGATGTGGAAGCGACAGCACTAGATATGCTGACACATTTAGTAGATGAAGATTCTGCACTGATCAGTCTCTATTATGGAGCGGAAGTATCAGAGGAAGAGGCAGATGCATTTACTGAAAAAGTAACGGAAAAATATCCGGACGTTGATGTGGATGCACAGTTTGGCGGACAGCCGATCTATTATTATGTACTGGCAGTTGAATAACAGAATGTACAAAAGAAGAGGACTTATTTGAGTCCTCTTTTTTACTATGACGATGTTTTGGAGTTATTATGATCAAAGAAACAAGTATAAAAGAATTAAAAGGAATCGGAGAGAAGACGGCAAAACTTTTTGCGAACCTTGGCATCTATACAGTGGGTGACCTTATCCGTTATTATCCTCGTGGATATGATATATATGAAGCTTCGATTCCAATCGGAGAAGTAAAAGAAGGACAGGTTGCTACAGTTTCCGGAATGATATTTGGTCGCGTGCAAGTGTCCGGAAATATGAAATTACAGGTTACAACGATTCATGTAAAAGATATTACTGGCACATTGCGCGTTATATGGTTTCGCATGCCTTATCTACGCAGTACGTTGAGCAGGGGAGGCGCCATCACGCTTCGCGGAAAAATCGTTCGGAAGAAGAACGACCTTGTTATGGAACAGCCGGAAATATTTTATCCTCCGGAACAATATGATGAAAAAAAAGATACATTACAGCCAATCTATGGTCTCACAAATGGGCTTACGAATTATGCGATCGTGAAGGCGATGCGGCAGGCATTGGAAGGAATGGACCTTACAACGGAAATACTTCCGGAACAATTACGTCTCAAATATGAATTGGCGGAATATAATTATGCTGTGCGCGGCATTCATTTTCCGGAAGACAAAGGAGTTTACATGCATGCGAGAAAGCGTCTTGTATTTGAAGAGTTCCTTTCATTTATTCTTGCCATACGCAGAATGAAGGATAAAAATAAAAAGCTGGAAAATACATATGTGATCAAGCCTCATCCGGAAGTGGATGCATTTGTGAAAAAGCTTCCATACGAACTTACGAATGCGCAGCAAAAGGTGTGGCAGGAAATTGCAATGGACATGCAAGGAGAAAAGGTAATGTCCCGCCTTGTCCAAGGCGATGTAGGATCCGGAAAAACGATTGTTGCAGTACTTGCACTGCTAAACGCAGCACTTAACGGATATCAGGGAGCGATGATGGCACCGACGGAAGTGCTCGCAAGGCAGCATTATGCTTCCGTATGTGAACTGCTGGAAAAATATGAGATACCGGTAAAAGCAGTGCTTTTAACCGGCTCTATGACAGCAAAAGAAAAAAGACGTGCCTACGATCGCATGGAATGCGGACTGGCAAAGATTATTATAGGGACGCATGCGCTTATTCAGGATGCAGTTAATTATGATAATCTTGCATTGGTAGTTACAGATGAACAGCATCGTTTCGGTGTAAAGCAAAGAGAGACATTTGCACAAAAAGGAGGAGCACCGCATATACTTGTAATGAGTGCAACACCGATTCCGCGAACGTTGGCGATTATTTTATATGGCGATCTGGATATTTCGGTGATCAATGAACTACCGGCGAACCGTATTCCAATTAAAAACTGTGTTGTAGATACCGGGTATCGGAGTACGGCATATAATTTTATGAAAAAGAAAATTGCAGAGGGACGGCAATGCTACGTGATCTGTCCAATGGTAGAAGAAAGTGAGAATATGGATGCTGAAAATGTAACAGATTACAGCAAGATGCTTCAGCAGGAGATGGGAAATGATATAACTGTAGGTTGCCTCCATGGAAAAATGAAGCAGGCTTCCAAGGATGAGATCATGCAGCAGTTTGCAGATCGCAAAATACAGGTACTTGTAGCTACAACCGTTATTGAAGTCGGAATTGATGTTCCAAATGCAACAGTCATACTGATTGAAAATGCAGAACGATTTGGTCTGGCACAGCTTCATCAGCTTCGCGGACGTGTCGGAAGAGGTGGATACCAGTCTTACTGTATTTTTATGACCGGTTCGGATGGAAAAGAGACGAAAAAACGTCTAGATATTTTAAATCACTCCAATGATGGTTTTAAAATAGCCAGCGAAGACTTGAAGCTGCGCGGACCAGGAGATCTTTTCGGGATCAGGCAGAGCGGGCTTATGGATTTCAAGATTGGGGACATTTATCAGGATGCTCACATTTTGAAGATGGCAAATGAAGCGGCTGACTGGATCAATGAGAATTGTCCGGAATGGATGGAAGAGAATCTAAGTCTGCAGAAAACAAAAGATGTGGTCATCTAAATGCAGATGTTTATGCTCTGAGAATTGACTTTTTTATTTGTAATTCGTATAATGAAACAGATAGGCAAAAATATGTTTAGAACAAATATATGGAGATAAGTAAAGAGAATTATGAGAGTTATTGCTGGATCTGCAAAAAGACTACAATTAAAGACAATTGAAGGAATGGATACGCGTCCGACGACAGATCGGATCAAAGAGACGTTATTTAATATGATATCGTATGAGCTTTGCGATGCCATGTTTTTGGATCTCTTTGCCGGGAGCGGCGGGATTGGTATAGAAGCATTAAGCCGTGGGGCGAAAGAAGCGGTATTCGTTGAGAAAAATCCGAAAGCAGTCGCCTGTATCAAAGATAATTTAAAGTATACAAAGCTTGATGACCGTGGGCAGGTTATGGCAACGGATGTGCTCAGTGCACTTGCCAGGTTGAAAGGAACCGGCGCATTTGATCTGATTTTCATGGATCCGCCGTATGATAAAGATTTAGAAAAACAGGTGCTTGCGCATCTCGTCGATTCGGATTTGATCAATGAAGATACAATATTGATCGTAGAAGCATCTAAAAAGACGGGATTTGAGGATGTGGAAACACTTGGGTATTCCATTCTCAAAGAAAAAGTATATAAGACGAATAAGCATGTATTTTTAGAGAAAGCGGGGCGCGAAGAATGTTAAGAGCAATTTATCCGGGAAGCTTTGATCCGGTAACATATGGACATCTTGATATTATCAAAAGAGCCAGTGGGCTTGCAGATGAACTGATCGTCGGAGTCTTGAATAATAAGGCAAAAACCCCGTTGTTTTCCGTAGAGGAACGTGTTAAAATGTTAGAAGAAGTAACAAAAGAACTGCCAGGGGTGAGAATCATTCCGTTTGAAGGTCTGCTTGCTGATTTCGCCAGAGAGATGTCTGCGAAGATGATCGTGCGTGGACTCAGAGCGGTAACCGATTTTGAATATGAGTTACAGATGGCGCAGACGAATCACAAGCTTGCCGAAGATATAGAGATTGTATTTCTGACAACAAGTTTGCAATATTCTTACCTGAGTTCTACAATTGTAAAGGAAGTGGCATCTTTTGAAGGGGATATATCTCAATTTGTACCGTCGTACATTGAGGAGAAAGTACAGTCTAAGATAATAAAAAAAGGAGAGTGTAAATAATGAGCAGTCGTATAGAGCAGATTATTGAAGAAATTGAGGAGTACATTGACAGTTGTAAATTTCAGCCGTTATCTACAACAAAGATCATTGTAAATAAAGACCAGATGGATGAACTTCTTCGAGAGTTACGCGTGCGTACACCGGAGGAGATCAAGCGTTATCAGAAGATCATTGCAAACAAAGATGCAATTTTAGCTGATGCACAAAACAAGGCAGAGAACATGATTGAAGAGGCACATATTCAGACGAATGAACTTGTAAGCGAACATGAGATCATGCAGCAGGCATACGCCCAGGCAAACGAGATTGTAACAGCAGCTACTGATCAGGCTCAGGAGATTTTAGATAATGCAACAAGAGATGCCAATGACATACGTATCGGTGCAGTTCGCTACACAGACGATTTATTAGCAAGCGCAGAGAGCATTATTGGTCATACATTGGACAGTTATACAACAAAATACGACGGACTTGTTAATTCCCTGCAGGAATGTTACGACCGTGTGCATAATAACCGTCAGGAATTAGAAGTTCCGGTACAGAATCCGGTGATGGAAGAGCCTGTTTATGAAGAACAGGAAGAAGTTCCGGAAGTAGAAGAACCGATTTATGATGAGACGGAAGATATGGAATATGTAGAGGATGAGATGCAGCAATAGTATTTTGTTGCACAAAAAGGTGCTACACAGAGAATATAAAAGATGCAGAAAGCGAATTCTTTCTGCATCTTTTTTTGTGTATAATATCTGAAAATATTTCGTAAATAGGGTTGATTTTTTGCGATTTGTATACCATAATGTAAATATAATATGTCGAGAAAAGAGAGGAATGTAACAATGGCAGTATTAGAAAATTTGGAACCTAAGAAAGTATTTCAATTTTTTGAAGAAATCAGTGCGATTCCAAGAGGAACATTTGACACAAAGAGAATCAGTGATTATTGCGTAGAGTTCGCAAAAGCAAGAAATCTTGAATATATTCAGGATGAAGTGAACAACGTAATTATCAAAAAAGCTGGAACAGCTGGATACGAAAACAGCGAACCAGTTATTATTCAGGGACATTTGGACATGGTTTGCGAGAAGAGACCAGGAAGTACTCATGATTTTAAAGAAGACGGTCTTGATCTTTTTGTAGAAGATGGATTTGTAAAAGCAAAAGACACTACTTTGGGAGCTGACAATGGAATCGCAGTTGCTATGGCTTTAGCAGTACTTGACAGTGATGATATTGCTCATCCGCCGATCGAAGCAGTATTTACAATTGACGAAGAGACTGGAATGGCTGGAGCTATTGCTCTTGATTTCAACAATCTTGCAGGAAAGAAACTGATCAACGTTGACTCTGAGGTAGAGGGAATCCTGACAACAGGATGTGCTGGAGGAATCAACTGTGAAGCAAGAATTCCATACCACACAGAAAAAAAGGAAGGAACAGAAGTTTCTATCCGCGTACATGGATTACTCGGTGGACATTCAGGAATGGAGATCGACAAACAGCGTGGTAACGCAAACAAGATGATCGGACGTTTATTAGACGTACTTGCAAAAGAAGTTAAGTTCCACATGGTATCTATCAATGGTGGTACAAAAGATAATGTTATCACACAGAGCTGTGAAGTTGTTCTTCTTGTAGATGATGCTGATGTTGAAGCAGTGAAGAAATGTGCTGCACAGATGTTAGAAATCTGGAAGATGGAATTTGTTGGGGAAGAGCCTACTATGGAATTGGACGTAGAGGTGAAAGGTCACACAACAATGGAAGTATTCGATGATGAAGCTGCAGATCGTGTGATCACATATATCGTAATCTCACCGAACGGATTAGTTGAATTCAGCCGTTCTCTTAAGGGACTTGTTGAGACATCTCTTAACATGGGTGTAGTAAGTACAGAAGAAGATCACGTGAAAGTAAGATATCAGATGAGAAGCTCATTTGAGTCTAAGAAGAAAGAGATGCTTTCAGAGATTGAACGTTGCTGTAAAGCAGTTGGTGCTGAGACTGTAGTGAACGGAGAATATCCATCATGGCAGTATGATCCGGATTCAAAATTACAGAAATTATTCTCTGAAGTTTACGAAGAACTGTTTGGAGAAAAACCGGTTGTATTTGCAACACACGGTGGTCTTGAGTGCGGATTCTTCATGGATAAGTGTCCGGGATTAGATTGTATTTCAGTTGGACCAAACATGGCAGACGTACATTCTTTCAATGAGAAACTTGATATTGCTTCTACAGAAAGAACATGGAAATACCTGAAGACAATCCTTGAGAGATTAAAATAATATAGTATAATTTACGTTATGTAAAAAGATAAGAATGCTCCGTAGGGTATGCACAGATGAAAGCGGCATATTTCTACGGAGCTTTTTGCATTCAACTACGACATATGTTATAATGAAGAGTACGAATATGCAAAAAAATATGAGGAGGGTCAGACATGAAACTGCCCGAGAAATTTGAAGAAAAAATGCAGGATCTCCTGAAAGATGAGTTCGCAGATTATATATCCTGCTACGACGAACCAAGATACTATGGTTTACGTGTAAATACGAATAAAATATCAGTAGAAGAATTTAGAAAAATATGTCCCTTTGAGATTTGGCCGATTCCATGGATCGAGAATGGATTTTATTATGATGGGGAAAAGGTAACCCCTTCGAAGCATCCTTATTACTTTGCAGGTCTTTATTACTTGCAGGAGCCAAGTGCGATGACGCCGGCTAATCGCCTTCCGGTAGAGCCGGGCGACAAAGTGTTAGATGTCTGTGCAGCTCCGGGCGGAAAAGCTACCGAGCTTGGTGCAAAGCTGAACGGGGAAGGCGTGCTTATTGCCAATGATATCAGCAATTCCAGAGCGAAGGGATTATTAAAAAACATAGAAGTATTTGGCATTGGGAATGTGCTTGTATTAAGCGAAGAACCGGGAAAACTGGAAGAGTATTTCCCGGAGTACTTTGACAAGATTTTGATCGATGCACCATGTTCCGGAGAAGGAATGTTCCGAAAAGATAAAAAGATGGTAAAAGCATGGGAAGAACATGGCCCGGAATTTTTTGCAAACATCCAAAAAAGTATTATTACCCAGGCTGCACGTATGCTGAAGCCGGGCGGAATGCTATTATATTCTACCTGTACATTTGATGGCAGGGAGAATGAAGGAACGATAGAATATCTTTTGAATGCTTATCCGGAGTTTGAAATTCTTGAAATGAAAGGATACGAAGGATTTGCAGATGGTATCCCGAAATTGACGACATCCAAGTCAGAAGATTTTAAGAAGACTGTCCGTATATTTCCACATAAAATGAAAGGGGAAGGACATTATCTGGCTCTTTTGAGAAAAGGAAAATCAATCGAAAAACTGGAAGACAAAAAGCTTTCCGGGAAGAGAAACAAGAAGAAATTACCAGAAGATTTAGAAGTGTTCCTAAAAAGTACCACTCTTGAGCTGGATGCAGATCGGTTGGATATTCACGGCGAACGCGTTTATTATATGCCAGATGATCTGCCAGACGTAAGAGGAATCCGTTTCCTTCGAACAGGTCTGCTTTTAGGTGAACTTAAGAAGAACCGATTTGAGCCAAGCCAGGCATTGGCAATGTGCCTGAAAAAAGAACAGTACAAAAATGTAATTGATCTGAATGTTGCGGATGAGCGTGTGAACCGTTATCTGAAAGGTGAAACATTGGATGTAGAAGATCTTACCGGACCAAAAGAAAAGGGATGGTATTTAGTCTGTGTTGATTCGTACCCATTAGGATTTGGAAAATTATCCGGACAGACCTTGAAAAATAAATATCTTCCGGGCTGGAGGCTTTGTTAATGATAAGATTAGATAAATATCTTGCAGATATGGGAATCGGAACCCGTCAGGAAGTGAAAAAATACATTCGTCAGGGACGTGTGCTCGTTAATGAAGAGATCGCAAAAAAACCGGAATTGAAAATAAAAGAAGAGAAAGATCAGGTTTCTTTTGATGGCGCTAATGTTGTATATGCAACTTACGAGTATTATATGATGAACAAACCGCAGGGCGTCATATCTGCAACAGAAGATAAACGTGATCAGACAGTTGTTGACCTAATCGTAGATAAAAAGAGAGGGGATCTCTTTCCGGTCGGCAGACTGGACAAAGATACAGAAGGGCTTTTACTGATCACAAACGACGGAGCACTTGCCCATCGCCTGCTTTCACCAAAGAAGCATGTAGATAAGTGTTACTATGCCAGAATTGAAGGGAAAGTTACGGTGGAAGATGTAAGAGCGTTTGCCAATGGCGTTAATATAGGAACAGTGGATGAGCCGGAGCGGACGATGGCTGCAAGATTAGAAATTGTCGAAAGTGATGCAATTTCTACTATACGCCTGACGATCCAGGAGGGAAAATTTCATCAGGTAAAGCGTATGTTTCAGGCAGTTGACAAAAAAGTGATTTATTTGAAACGTGAAAGAATGGGTTCACTTGTGCTAGATGAGAACTTAAAACCGGGAGAGTATCGCATTCTTACAGATGAGGAGTTAAAGAATTTATGATAAAGATGTTAGAGAGAATAGACGCAGTGATCTTTGACATGGATGGAACTTTAATTGATTCTATGTGGATCTGGCCGTCTATCGATGAAGCATATTTCGAAAAATATGACCTTACAGAACCACCGAATTTTCACGAAGGAATGGAAGGCATGAGTTATTCTGAAGTTGCGAAGTATTTTAAAGACTGCTTTCCAACGCTTCCACTTACGCCGGAAGAGATTATGGATGAGTGGACTAATCTGGCACATGAGCGTTATACAACACAGGTCAGCTTAAAAGAAGGCGCCATAGAATTTCTGGATTTTCTTCATGAACAGGGAATCCGTACTGGAATTGCAACAAGTAATGGGCGAAAGCTGGTTGATGATACATTGAAGGCGCTTGGCATTGAAGAACAGTTTGCAAGTGTGCGCTGTGCATGTGAGGCAGGAGCGGGAAAACCGGCTCCGGATGTGTATCTTATGGTAGCTGATGACCTTCAAGTATCCTGTGAGCGCTGTCTTGTATTTGAGGATGTTCCGATGGGGATTTTAGCCGGAAAGAACGCAGGTATGCATGTGTGTGCGGTAGAAGATGATTTTTCAAAAGACCAGGTTGAGAAAAAGCGTCGTCTTGCTGACTACTATATTCAGGATTACAACGATATTAAAAACAGAACATATGAGGTGTTAAGATAAATGAAACAGCAGTTTTTGCCAATCTGCAGACAGGATATGCTGGACCGCGGATGGGATCAGGTGGATTTTGTATATATTTCCGGTGATGCCTATGTAGATCATCCGTCTTTCGGGCATGCGATCATAACGAGAGAATTAGAAGCATTCGGCTACAAAGTGGGTATCATCGCGCAGCCGGATTGGAAAGATAAAACAAGTATTATGGAATACGGAGAGCCACGTCTTGGATTTTTAGTTTCAGCGGGGAATATGGACTCTATGGTAAACCATTATTCTGTCTCAAAAAAGCGACGGAGCAAGGATTCCTTTACTCCGGGCGGTGTGATGGGGAAAAGACCGGATTATGCTACAATTGTGTACAGTAATCTGATTCGACAGGTTTACAAAAAGACGCCGATCATTCTTGGAGGGATCGAGGCGAGCCTTCGACGAATGGCGCATTATGATTACTGGTCTGATAAGCTGAAAAGATCTGTTCTTTTAGATTCCGGGGCAGATCTTATTTCCTATGGAATGGGCGAGCGTTCCATCATAGAGATCGCGGAGGCGCT
This sequence comes from Lachnospiraceae bacterium, assembly GCA_030538915.1. GTDB lineage: Bacteria > Bacillota > Clostridia > Lachnospirales > Lachnospiraceae > Dorea_D. The sequence continues at coordinate 39,026 of JAUNTC010000003.1, forward strand.
TGACAGTGGGATTGATGTAAAAGACATTACATTTATTGATGGAACCGTCTGCAAAGTGAAAGATTTGGACAGTGTATATGATGCAGTAATCCTGCCTTCGTTTGAAGATCTTAAGGCAGATAAATTGCAGTATGCAAAAAGCTTTTATACACAGTATTGCAATACCGATCCATTTACAGGCAAGCGGCTCGTAGAACCGTATGGAGAGCACATGTTCATTGTGCAGAATCCACCATCCAAACCGCTTACCCAGCAGGAGATGGATGAGACATACAGTTATCCATATATGCGCACCTATCATCCTTCGTACGAGAAGGACGGCGGCGTTCCGGCAATCGCGGAAGTGAAATTCAGTCTGATCAGCAATCGCGGATGTTTCGGTGGCTGCAATTTCTGTGCACTGACATTCCATCAGGGACGTATTATACAGACGAGAAGTCATGAATCGCTTCTTGAAGAGGCGAAACGTATTACAAATGAGAAGGATTTCAAAGGCTATATCCATGATGTCGGAGGCCCGACGGCGGATTTCAGACACCCCTCCTGTGAAAAACAGATGACACATGGAGTATGTAAAAACCGCCAATGTCTGTTCCCGACACCGTGTAAGAATCTACGGGCAGACCATAAGGATTATGTAGCCTTACTTAGAAAACTACGCAAAATACCAAAAGTGAAAAAAGTATTCATCCGTTCAGGTATCCGTTTTGATTACGTATTGGCTGATAAAGATGACACATTTTTCCAAGAACTATGTCAGTATCATGTGAGTGGACAGCTGAAGGTTGCACCGGAACACGTATCGGATCGGGTACTTTCCTGTATGGGAAAACCGAAAAACGAAGTGTATCAGAAATTTACAGAAAAATATAAAAAGATAAATGAGCGATTAGGTATGAAACAGTACCTTGTTCCATATTTGATGTCTTCACATCCAGGCTCGACTTTAAAAGAGGCGGTTGAGCTTGCAGAATATTTAAGAGATCTGGGCTATATGCCGGAACAGGTACAAGATTTTTATCCGACACCTTCAACAATCTCTACGTGTATGTATTATACTGGTGTAGATCCACGTACGATGGAACCGGTATATGTTCCAAAAAACCCGCATGAGAAAGCGATGCAAAGAGCATTGATCCAGTATCGTAATCCACAGAATTACGATATCGTGCTGGAAGCATTGAAAAAGGCAGGGCGTATGGATCTTGTAGGTTTTGATAAACATTGTCTTTTGAGACCGCGTGGACCGAAAAATAAGGATTTTAACGGAAAAGGACAGAGTGCGAAAGGCAAGAGTGGCAATGGACAGAATGCAAACGCAAAACGTCCACATAAGAAAAAAGCAATTCGTAATGTTCATAAAAAGAAAGGCAGATAAGAGAAAAGAGGTTATGGTAGAATGAAGATCGCAATTGTAACAGGTGCATCTTCCGGTATGGGAAGAGAATTTGCAAAGCAGGTGAATGCATTGTATCGAAATCTGGATGAAATCTGGCTTGTGGCAAGAAGAACAGATCGACTGAAGAAACTGGAAAAAGAACTTTCCATTCCGGTAAGGATTTTTGATGGTGATCTGAATCGTGATTATATATACGAAAGAATCGAGAAAGAGTTAGACCGCAATCATGCACAGATCCGAATGCTTGTGAACAATGCCGGAATTGGTATTTCCGGAAAATTCGGAGAAGCAAAACGGGAAGAGGAACTGCGGGTTGTCGAATTGAATTGCAAAGGATTCACGAAAATGCTTCTTGTATGTAAGCCGTTTTTGGGACGTGCAGCGCGTGTTATTAATGTTGCATCTGCTGCTGCATTTTCGTCACAGCCAGGCTTTGCTGTATATGCAGCATCAAAGTCTTACGCATATCGCCTGTCGATGGCACTTCGAGAAGAATGGAAAACTGCTGGCATTTCAATTACGACCGTATGTCCGGGGCCTGTGGATACAGAATTTTTCTCCCACAGCGGAGAACTCTCGGGAAAAAGCGAAAAAGTATTCAAAGCAAGACCAGAAGCCGTTGTGAGAAAAGCGTTGCTTGATGCGGTAGATCGAAAAGCGGTGTCAGTATACGGCTCTTCTATGAAGGCTGCAAGAATTGCTGGAAAATTATTGCCGGATACACTTACCGCATTTTTGCTGCGCAAACTGAATGCAGTCTAAATAACAGGAAAGAAGGAATAGAAAAGATGAAGATTGAAAAAGGACAGCCGGGATATGTAAAGTCTCGCAAAACAAAATACTTATTGTGGGCCGTCATTGAGTTCGCAGTTGTCGTTGCACTTGTTGTGATCGGCGTCGTACAGTCAGGTTCCCGTATGAATCTTCTGACTGTTGTCGCAGTTGTAGGATGTCTTCCGGCAGCTAAGATGCTGGCGGAATATATTACAATGGCTCCGTACAACAGCATAGCACAGGATAAATATGATGAAATCGAAGAGAAAGCACCTCTTTTAACAAAAGTATATGATCTTGTGATCACAAGTCCGCAGAAAGTGATGCAAGTAGATGCAATCGTTATTTCCGGACATACGGTATGTGGCTACACGAGCAATGAAAAGACGGATGAAGTAAAAACTGCCTGTTATATAAAAGAGATGCTTCGTAAATATAAGTATGATAAGATCACGGTTAAGATTTTTCATGATTATGTTGCGTTTTTATCTCGTGCCGAAGGAATGAATAGCATAGCAGCGATTGAACAGCCGGACAATCGAAGAAGAGAAAAACGCATTCGTCATCTGCTTATGCTTACATCGATGTAGAGGAATTTTACTATGCGTGAAATCTATATTAAAGAAAATGAATCCGGACAGCGTTTTGACAAGTTTTTAAAAAAATATTTAAGCGAGGCGCCGGGAAGTTTCCTGTATAAGATGCTCCGAAAGAAGAACATTGTGTTGAATGGGAAAAAGGCGACCGGTAATGAAAAATTAAAAAAGGGTGACCAGGTAAAATTATTTTTAGCAGAAGATACAATCGAGAAATTTGCAGGTAAGGGAAAGACTGAGCACAAGAAAAAGAAACTGCCCGGCATTTCCATGCCTGTCTTATATGAAGATGCCGATGTTCTTATGTATAATAAACCGGCAGGCCTGTTGTCCCAGAAAGCAAAACCTTCTGATGTGTCGGTGGTAGAATATCTGATTGAACATCTTCTGGAAACAAATGCATTGAAGGAAGAAGAACTTAAGACTTTTAAGCCGTCTATCTGCAATCGTCTGGATCGAAATACAAGTGGACTTATAACGGCTGGAAAGAGTCTTGCCGGATTACAGGTTCTTTCTGAGATGTTTAAAGACCGTTCGGTAAAAAAATATTATCTTTGTTTTGTGAAAGGAAAAATTGATAAGAAGGCGTATATCAGTGGGTATTTATCTAAAGATAAGGCAACAAATCAGGTGTCCGTTACGAAAAATGAAAGAAAAGACTCTGTTTTCATAGAAACAGAATATGTACCGATCGCATGGAACCGAGAGATAACACTTTTGAAAGTCCATCTTATTACCGGGCGCACACATCAGATCCGTGCCCATTTATCATGGCAGGGTCATCCGCTTCTTGGAGATCCGAAATACGGTGATCCAAAATGGAATGCGTCATGGAATAAAAAAAAGAAAAATGGAGCATGCAGACAGATGCTGCATGCGTATGAGCTTACGATGCCGGAACATATGAATAAATTAGAAAAGCTTTCCGGACAGGTATTCAAAGCGCCTGTACCGAAAGATTTCTATACGATCATAAGGGAGACAATATGGGAACATGGAACTCAAGAGGCCTTAGAGGTTCTACACTAGAAGATCTTGTAAATCGGACGAATGAATATTATATGGAAAAAAAGCTTGCCCTGATCCAGAAGATCCCGACACCGATCACTCCGGTACGTATGGACAAAGATCATAGGCAGATCACACTTGCTTATTTCGAGCAGAGAAGTACCGTCGATTATATCGGGGTAGTACAGGGAATCCCAATCTGTTTCGATGCGAAGGAATGTGTAGCAGATACATTTCCTCTTCAGAATATTCATGCACACCAGATTGAGTTTATGAAAAAGTTTGAATATCAGGAAGGAATTGCATTTTTTCTGATTTATTATTCTGCAAGAAATGTATTGTATTATATGCGCTACAAAGAGATGGAAAAATTTTGGAACCGTGCAAAAGAGGGCGGCAGAAAAAGCTTTCGATTAGAAGAACTGAATCCTGAATTTTTTATGGAATTAAAAAGAGGAAGTCTTGTTCCATACTTGGATGGGATTAATAAAGATCTTGATGTCAGGGAGCAGGAACAGGATGAGCAGTCATAAAGACTGTTGTTTGTCATATACTTGACAAAGTTTGTCGAAATGTTTATAATACGGAGAAGGCTTTTAACGTATTAGCACACTAAAGTGAAAGGACGATCAGAAGATTATATGAAAAAAGTATTGCATACTCCGGAGGGAGTCAGAGATATATATAATGTAGAATGTGGGAAGAAGCTGGCCCTGGAAAGTCGATTGAAAAAGACATTTCATCTATATGGTTATCATGATATACAGACACCGATGTTTGAATATTTTGATGTATTTCGAGAAGAGATCGGAACGATACCGTCCAGAGATCTTTATAAATTTTTTGATAAAGATGGAGAGACATTAGTGTTAAGACCGGATATCACACCATCCATCGCCAGAGCAGCAGCGACATTGTTTGGCGATGAGGAAGTACCGATCCGCCTTTGCTATACAGGTAATACATTTGTAAATCATTCCAATTATCAGGGGAGATTAAGAGAAGTGACTCAGATGGGCGCAGAGCTTATTGGCGATGATTCCGTGGAAGCAGATGCCGAGATGCTTGCTCTTGTCATTGAATCAATGCTTACGATTGGAGTAAAGGAATTTCAGATCAATGTCGGGAATGTTGATTATTTTCAGAGCCTTATCGAAGATGCCTCTCTTGATGAAGAAGCGAGAGAGCGTGTCATCGAGCTTATAAAAAATCGTAATTATTTTGGGCTGGAAGAGTATCTTGACAGCATTTTTGTAAAAAGAAGTTCAAAAGAAGCGTTCGTGGCACTTAGCGAGCTTGTCGGAGGAGCTGAGATTTTAGCTAAAGCGAAGGATCTTGCACCGAATTCGACAGGTATTTTCGCGATCAAACGTTTAGAACGTATTTATGAAATACTAAAATTGTATGGAATGGAAAAATTTGTAACTTTTGATCTTAGTATGACGGGCATGTATGGATACTATACCGGAATTGTATTTCGCGGATACACATACGGAAGCGGAGATGCGATCGTAAAGGGTGGCCGTTACGATCATTTGCTTGAAAAATTCGGTAAAATATCACCGTCTATTGGTTTTGCAATTGTTATTGATGAATTGATGAATGCAATGAACCGTCAGAAGTTGCGGATCGTATATACAAGAAAGAATACGATCATTTTATATGAAGAAGGAAAGACAAAACAGGCTGTTATGCTTGCAAAAGATTTTCGTAAGAATGCGAAAAATGTTGAGCTGATCAAAAAAGCAGATGACAGACTTTTAGAAGAATATATTGAATATGGAAAAGAATATTACGCTGGAAGTCTTGTATACATTAAGCAAGACGGAGAGGTAGTTATGATCAATCTTGTGACGGGAGAACATAAGATTGCCGGAAATGGAAGCAAATCCACGACATAATACAGCAAAGAATGGAGTTTTACTATGAGATATTTGACATTTGCTCTTGGAAAAGGGCGTCTTGCTAGACAGACTTTGGAATTGTTTGAAAAGATTGGCATAACTTGCGAAGAGATGAAAGATAGAGATTCCAGAAAACTTATTTTTACGAATGAAGAGTTAAAACTTCGTTTCTTCCTGGCGAAAGGACCAGACGTTCCAACTTATGTAGAGTATGGTGCGGCGGACATCGGTATTGTCGGGGAAGATACGATACTGGAGGAAGGCCGTAAAGTGCATGAAGTTTTAGATCTGGGATATGGAAAATGCAGAATGTGTGTATGCGGATATGAAAGTGCAAAGCCACTTTTAAAGCATCATGAGATTATCCGCGTTGCAACGAAATATCCGAATATTGCGAAAGATTATTTCTATAACAAAAAACATCAGACTGTAGAAATCATCAAGCTCAACGGATCAATCGAGCTTGCTCCGATCGTTGGATTATCGGAAGTCATTGTTGATATTGTAGAGACAGGATCTACTTTACGTGAAAATGGACTGGAAGTACTGGAAGAGGTTTGTCCTTTATCCGCGCGTATGATCGTTAATCCGGTGAGTATGCGTATGGAAAGTGACAGAATCAAAGATTTACTAAAAAAACTGCGTACACAGATATAGGAGGGACATATATGAGAATTCAACAGCTTGATAATAATACAAAAATGAATCTTTTGGAAGATCTGCTAAAGAGAAGTCCCAATAATTACGGAAAATACGAGAAGGATGTGGCTGCAATTTTAGATCGCGTTCGTGAGGAAAAAGATCAGGCCGTATTTGATTATACTTTGAAATTCGACGGTGCAAAAATAGATGCATCCAATATCAGAGTGACAGAAGAAGAGATCGAAGAAGCATATGAACTTGTAGGAGATGAGCTTGTAGCTATCATTAAAAAAGCACTTGCAAATATCCGTGATTACCATGAAAAACAATGTCAGAACAGCTGGTTTGAAAGCAAACCGAACGGAACCATGTTAGGTCAGAAAGTAACTCCACTTGCAAGAGTCGGTGTCTATGTGCCGGGAGGAAAGGCAGCATATCCATCTTCGGTTCTTATGAACATTGCCCCTGCGAAAGCAGCTGGTGTAGAGAAAATCATTATGGTGACTCCCCCTGGAAAAGATGGAAAGGTAACACCTACAACACTTGTGGCTGCACACGAAGCAGGTGCAGATGTTGTATATAAAGTTGGTGGAGCCCAGGCTGTGGCAGCCCTTGCATACGGAACCCAGAGCATCCCAAAGGTAGACAAGATCGTAGGCCCTGGAAATATTTACGTTGCACTTGCAAAACGCGCCGTATACGGACATGTCAGTATTGATGCAATTGCAGGTCCGAGTGAAATCTTAGTTATTGCTGATGAGACGGCAAATCCAAGATATGTTGCAGCGGATCTTTTGTCGCAGGCAGAGCACGATGAGCTTGCTTCAGCAATCCTTGTTACGACAAGTAAAAAACTTGCACAGAAAGTGTTCGATGAAGTGGACGGTTTCTTGAAAGAATTATCAAGAAGTGAGATCATACAAAAATCGCTCGATAACTATGGATATATTCTTGTAGCTGACACAATGGAAGAGGTAATTGATATTGCAAATGAGATCGCATCTGAGCATTTGGAGATCCAGACGAAAAACCCGTATGATATAATGACACGGATCCGCAATGCGGGAGCAATCTTTATCGGAGAGTATTCAAGTGAGCCTCTTGGGGATTATCTTGCAGGACCAAATCATGTTCTTCCAACAAACGGAACCGCAAAATTTTTCTCTCCGCTTTCAGTAGATGATTTTATTAAAAAATCAAGCATCATTGCTTATTCTGAGGAAGCACTTAGAACAATACATAAAGATATTGAAAAATTTGCTGAGGCAGAACATTTGACTGCACATGCAAATTCAATCAAAGTCCGTTTCGAAGAAAAGTAAGGAGGATGACAACTATGAGCAGAATCGTTACTTGTGAAAGAAAAACAAAAGAGACAGATATCTCTATTACGTTGAATTTGGACGGCACCGGAAAGAATGACATCCAGACAGGAATCGGTTTTTTCGATCATATGCTGGATGGATTTGCAAGACATGGATTGTTTGATCTTTCCATACGTGTGAATGGTGACCTGGATGTTGACGGTCATCATACGATTGAAGATACCGGTATTGTGCTTGGGACCTGTATTTTAAAAGCAATCGGAGACAAGGCAGGTATCAAACGGTTCGGACATATTATTTTGCCTATGGATGAGACGCTGGCACTCTGTGCGCTTGATCTGTCAGGAAGACCGTATCTTAGTTATGAAGCGAATTTTACAGTACCGAAGATCGGTGAGATGGATACGGAGATGGTAAAGGAATTTTTCTATGCTATCTCGTATAGTGCAGGGATGAACATTCATCTTAAAATTATGGATGGTTCGAACAACCATCATATGGCGGAAGCGCTTTTTAAAAGTTTTGGAAAAGCGCTCGATATGGCAACGATGGATGAGCCGCGCATAAAAGAAGCGTGGACAACAAAGGGAAGTCTTTAAAGGAGTTTATAATATATGAGTTATAAAAGATTAATTCCGTGCATTTTTATTGCAGGCGGAAAAGCCGTGAAATGGTTTAATGATAAGAGTGTAGTACAGGATGATGTGATAGCACTCGCAAAATATTACAGTGATCATGGAGCTGATGAGCTTCTCGTTTTTGATCTTTCTACTTCGGACGAAGAGCACGATGAAGCCATTGATCTGATGCGCCGCATCAATCGTCTGATCCGTATTCCGATGGTGGCAGGCGGTAATATCAAGCGCCAGGAAGATGTAAAGAAAATTTTATATGCCGGAGCAAAACGTGCGATGCTTAATTTTTCTAAGCCGGACAGTGTGAAGGCGGTAGAGGAGGCTGCAAAGCGTTTCGGTAAAGAAAAAATTGCAGTATCTTTGAATGATTTTGATGCATTGTTCAAACATCAGCATATCATCGATGAGTATTCCAGCGAGATAGTTTTTATGCACCGACTGGACTTAAATTCCGTTATGGATGTGACAGATATACCGTGTGTGATCGTAACAGACACTCTGGAAGAGACGGAATTATTTAAAATATTAAAATGCCCAGGCGTGAAAGGATTATCCGGAAAATATATCAGTCAGCCGAACATGGATTTTGTAGAATTTAAAGATGAGTGTACAAAGGAAGGAATCCATATGACTTCCTTCGAAAGTATTATGGAGTTTTCTCAGTTCAAGACAAATGAACAGGGGCTTATACCGGTTATTGTACAGCATTATAAGACCCAGGAGGTTTTAATGCTTGCATATATGAACGAGCAGGCGTTTGACCAGACAATCAAGACAGGAAAGATGACTTATTATAGCCGCAGCCGTCAGAAGCTTTGGGTGAAAGGTGAGACAAGCGGACATTTCCAGTATGTAAAAACGCTCACCATCGACTGTGACAATGATACATTACTTGCAAAAGTAGATCAGATTGGAGCTGCCTGTCATACAGGTAATCCAACCTGCTTTTTCCAGCATCTCGTTGGAACAGAATACAACGAGGCAAATCCGCTTGAAGTATTCAAATCAATCTATGATACAGTCGTAGATCGCAAAGAGAATCCAAAGGAAGGCTCTTATACGAACTATTTGTTCGACAAAGGAATTGACAAGATTCTTAAGAAAATCGGCGAGGAGGCGGCAGAGATCATAATTGCTGCAAAGAACCCGAATCCGGAAGAGACAAAATATGAAATTTCGGATTTTATTTACCATCTTGTCGTATTGATGGTTGAAAAAGGATTAAGCTGGGAAGATATTGTAAATGAACTGGCGGATCGATAAGGAGAAAGAAAAGAATGAATGAACGTTTGAAAAATTGGGATGAAACAAAAGCTTTGAAAAGGAAAGAAGCACTGGAGATTTTAAATCTTCCGGAAGAAGAGATGGAAGATCTGATCGCATGTGCATATGCGCTTCGTACAAAATACAAAGGCAAGAAAGTCAGCGTACAGCTTTTGACGAACGCAAGAAGCGGAAACTGTTCGCAAAATTGTGCTTACTGTGCACAGTCGTGTGAATCCCATGCAGAGATTGAAAAGTATCGCATGGTTTCTGACGAGAAGCTTTATGGAGATAATGATCTGGTAGACGAGAAACATCTTGCCAGACATTGCATCGGATTAAGTGGAATCCGTTTTTCGGACGAAGAAATTGAAGATCTGGCCGGTCGCATCCGCAAGATGAAAGAAAAAGGAACACAGATCTGTTGTTCTATCGGATTTTTAACAGAAAAACAGGCGAAGATTTTAAAAGAAGCGGGACTTGACCGTATTAACCATAATTTGAACAGCAGCCGCAGATTTTATCCGGAAATTTGTACGACACATACTTATGAGCAGCGCGTAAACAATATTCATATGCTTCAAAATCTTGGATTTGAGATCTGCTGTGGCGGAATTATCGGAATGGGAGAAACGAAAGAAGATGTCGTAGATATGCTCCTTGATCTTCGAGAAATCCATCCGGAATCGGTACCGATCAATTTCCTTCTTCCGATTCCTGGCACAAAGCTTGCCAACCGCGATATATCCGGATTGACACCTGAGTACTGCATGAAGGTTTTATGTCTTGCAAGACTGATGATCCCGTCGTCTGACGTTCGCTGTGCAGCCGGACGAGAAGTCTATTTCAAAGGAATTGAACCGACATTATTCAAAGTCGTAGACTCTATTTTCGCATCTGGATATTTAACGGCAGACGGGCAGGGAATTGATGCAACGATGCAGATGATCAAAGATGCCGGTTTTGATGGAGAGATTGAATCTACAGACGAGGAATAGGAAAATATAATGAGGAAAAAGAACGGAAAGATGCTGTGGACGTTATTTTTGTCCACCCTTTATTTAAGCGCCTTTACCTTTGGCGGAGGATACGTTATCGTATCTTTGATGAAAAAAGATTTCGTTGACAAAAGACATTGGATCGACGAAGAAGAAATGCTGGATCTTGTAGCCATTGCACAATCCGCACCGGGGCCCATTGCGGTCAACGGTGCAATTGTCGTTGGCTATAAACTGGCAGGGATCATCGGTGCCATTGTGGCAATTATCGGAACAGTCATTCCACCGTTTGTTATTATTTCTGTCTTATCAGTCTGCTATCAGGTCTTTCGTTCAAATAAGCTAGTTTCATGGATGCTGGAAGGTATGCAGGCAGGTGTGGGTGCAGTGATCGCTTCAGTTGCCTATGAGATGGGTGCAGCCGTTGTCAGGGAAAAAGATATAATATCTATTTTCATTCTTATTATTTCTTTTGCTCTGGCATCTGCTGGAAAGGTGAATGTGATTTTTATTATTCTTGGTTGTGCCATTTTAGGAGTGGTGCGTACTTTTATTGAAGGGAGAATGAAAAAATGATTTATTTACAGCTTTTTTTAGGCTTCCTTCAAGTAGGCTTATTCAGTTTTGGCGGCGGTTATGCTGCATTGCCTCTCATACAGGCACAGGTCATAGATGCACACGGATGGCTTAGTATGAAAGAATTTACAGATCTTATTACACTTTCTCAGATGACACCGGGACCGATTGCGATTAATGCGGCCACTTTTGTCGGCATTAAAGTAGCAGGATTGCCTGGAGCATTTTCAGCAACGTTAGGAAACATATTACCTTCCTGTATCATTGTAACGTTGATTGCAAAGCTTTATATCAAATATCAGAAAATGGATATGCTGCAAGGTGTCTTAAAATCTTTGCGTCCGGCAGTTGTAGCGTTGATCGCATCAGCCGGAATTGTAATATTAAAGAGTACTTTCTGGAAAGCAGGAATCACGTTTGCAATATCAGGGATGAACGTTTGGCTTATTTTTATCTTTATCATTGGCCTGACACTTCTTCTTTGGAAAAAATTAAATCCAATCGTAGTGATGGTGTTTGCCGGACTGTTAAATGTCGTATATCACTTAATTAAATAATGAATGCATATAAAAAAGGTCCGGCGGGCCTTTTTTGTTTGAATTGTTTGAATATATTGAATAGATAGATATTAAAATGAAATTGAAAATACATTTCGTCATATTTACCAAAATTTCGAAAATCTGTTGTTATTATTTCAAAATGTAGGTATAATCCCATCTTTGACAGTTAATACGAGATAAAACAGCCGCAAAGCTTGTG
>JAUNTC010000056.1 GCA_030538915.1 Lachnospiraceae bacterium
AGGTATTCTTTTTGGTCAATTCCCTTTACTCTTTAAAGTATACAGGAAGCTCCCATCTTCTTTTTTTCTTTTTATTCATTAAATTCACAGATTCGTTCTGCCAGACTTGTATTTCGATTCTGTTCGTGTGTATTACGAATCATTTCCTGAAATACCGTGTCACTCCCCACAAGTGTTACACACTGTTTTGCCCTTGTTACAGCCGTATATAAAAGATTTCTTGTATAAAGCTGTCTTGGTCCCTGCAAAAGTGGAATCACCACCGCCGGATATTCGCTTCCCTGTGCCTTATGGATCGTGATCGCGTAGGCAAGCTCCAGCTCATCTAACAGCTGATACGGATATTTCACTTTGCGTTGTTCATCAAATTCCACCGTAACGGTCTCTTCGTATGTGTTGATCTCGCGGATCACTCCGGTGTCGCCGTTAAAAACGCCCTGTCCTTTATCAACCGTCATTCCATATTTTGTAGACACTTCCCACTCCAGCTGATAGTTGTTCTTAATCTGCATCACTTTGTCGCCTTCGCGGAACAGCCGGTCTCCATATTCTTTTTCTTTCTTTTTGCTCTGCGGTGGATTTAAATATTCCTGCAGGATCTTATTCAATCTCTCTACACCGAGAAGTCCTTTCCGCATCGGCGTCAGTACCTGTATATCAAACGGATTGGCATGTACATACTTTGGCATCTTCTGCTGTACAAGCGTGATTGCTATGCTGATGATTACATTTGGATCCTGTCTTTTCAGGAAGAAGAAATCCATACTCTTATTGTCAAGCACAACTGTCTCTCCCTGATTGATCTTATGTGCATTTACGACAATATCACTTTCTCCCGCCTGTCTGAAAATTTTCGTAAGCATAACAACTGGGAAACATTTCGAGGCAATAATATCTTTCAGCACACTTCCGGGACCGACACTTGGAAGCTGATTTCGGTCTCCCACTAATATAAGACGTGTTCCCGGAATGATCGCCCCAAGAAGAGCATACATAAGTGGCAGATCTACCATAGACATCTCATCGATGATAATGGCATCATACTCCAGCGGGTTTTCTTCATTCCTTCCAAATCCAGAAGGTCCTTCTTCTGCATCCGGATTGCCATTCACCTCCAACAGGCGATGGATCGTCTGAGCCTCATATCCGGTTGTCTCCTTCATTCGCTTTGCAGCTCGTCCGGTAGGTGCTGCCAGTGCGATCTCCATTCCTTCACTCTCAAAAAAATGGATCATTGCATTGATCGTAGTCGTTTTTCCTGTACCCGGCCCTCCGGTCAGAACCATGATTCCATTTCTGGCAGCTTCCATCACCGCCCTCTGCTGCATCTCGTCCAACTGAAGTCCTGTATTTTTCTCAATCTTCTGAATGCGATGAAGAAGGACAACATCTGCAATCTCATCTCTCGTATTCAGATCATGAAGCATCTTCGCAGTATTTAACTCCATATAGTAATAATGGGATGCGTAGATCCGCTCCTCTTTTACTACGATTTTCCGCTCCATAGAAAGATCCATTAAATATGGTTCTATATCTTTGATCTGCACGCCTAACAGTTCACCTGCACGCCATAGAAGTTCCTTTTTATTCAGAAAAATATGTCCTTCCATCACACTTTCCTGCAGTGTATAGAAAATACCGCTGCGAATTCGAAAATCGGAATCCGTATGGATCCCGACTTTTGATGCGATCTCGTCAGCTGTCTTAAATCCGACACCAGCCACATGGTCTGCAAGCTGATACGGATTGTTTTCTATCACGCGATATACATTCTGTCCGTAATGCTGATAAATCTTTGCTGCAAGTGTTGTAGAAATCCCATACTTCTGCAAATAGATCATCGCTTCGCGCATTTCTTTTTTTTCTTCCACCTGAAGTGCGATCTCTCTTGCTTTACGCTCACTGATTCCTTTTACTTCTGCAAGACGTTCCGGTTCTTCTTCAATAATGCGAAAAGTATCCTCTTTAAATTTCTTTACGATGCGACCTGCAAGCGCTGCTCCGACACCCTTGATCGCCCCTGAGCCAAGATATCTTTCAATTGAAACAAGATCTTCCGGCGCACATACCCTGGAGGCGGATACCTGAAGCTGCGTACCATACAGCTTATGGACGGTATACTCTCCGTCAAGTTCCAAAAGTTCTCCTTCTTCTATATAGTGGAACTTTCCTACACAAGTCAGCTCTCCATCTTCGTTATTCAAATTAAAAACTGTATATCCATTCTCTTCATTGCGATATACAACGTGTTCTACATATCCTTTTACTGTTTCCATCTGTACTTCTATCTGCTACTGTTCTCTCTGACGATTCATAAATTCCTTGTACTGTCCGGTTCCAATCGCAACTACATGCATCGGCTCGTCTGCGGTCATTGTGTTAATACCTGTACGTTCCTCGATCAGTTCTTCAAAGCCCCGAAGCATTGCTCCTCCACCAGTTAAAACGATCCCTCTCTCCAAAATATCCGCAGAAAGCTCCGGAGGTGTCCTCTCTAATACACTCATGATTGCATCTATAATTCGTCCAGTTGTCTCGCGCAATGCAGCCTCCGTCTCAGAAGAAGAAATCGACACAACTTTTGGTAATCCACTTACAAGATTACGTCCCTTTACTTCCATCACTTCATCTTCCATCATCTGGTAGGTTGTACCGATCTTGATCTTAATATCTTCCGCTATTTTTTCTCCGATCAGCAGGTTGTGCTTACTCTTCATGTAGGAAACGATTGCCTCATCAAAGTCATCTCCTGCAAGCTTAAGAGATGCACTTACGACCGTCCCGCCAAGTGAGATTACTGCAACATCGGTTGTTCCGGCACCGATATCTACAAGTAATGTACCGCTCGGTTTTGAAATATCGATTCCCGCTCCGATTGCTGCTGCTACCGGTTCATCTACAAGCTTAACGTCTCGTGCTCCGGCTGCATAGGTAGCCTCTTCCACCGCCTTACGCTCTACTTCTGTTACTCCGCTTGGTACACAGATGCTGATGCGCGGTTTCTGAAACATTCTCTTTCCCATTGCCTTCTGCACAAAATATTTGATCATCTTTTCTGTTAATGTATAATCCGAGATAACTCCATGTCGCAATGGATGGATCGCAACCACATTACCCGGAGCTCTGCCAAGCATCAGTCTTGCTTCTTCTCCAATTGCACGTATTATGTTTGAATCTCTGTCAAAAGCCACAACAGAAGGCTCTTTCAGAATCACACCTTTTCCTTTTACATATACAAGAACACTGGCTGTGCCCAAATCTATTCCAATATCAACCGACATATTCGATCCCCTTTCATCGTTGCATCGTAAAATTTATGCATGTATCATTATAATCAAATTCTATGCAAATGGAAAGACCCTTTTCCTTAATTCTTTGTGAAGCCAAAGCGTGAAATGTGCATTTACATCTACTTCTTATCCAGCATCTTCTGAATATATTTTCCTGTATAAGACTTCGGATTTTTCGCTACTTCTTCCGGTGTTCCTTCCGCGATCACTATTCCGCCTTTGTCTCCGCCTTCCGGTCCCATATCAATAATATAATCTGCCGTTTTGATTACATCCAGATTGTGTTCGATCACAAGTACTGTATTTCCATCTGCGGAAAGTCTCTTCAAAATTTCTGTCAGCTTATGGACATCTGCAAAATGAAGTCCGGTTGTCGGCTCATCCAGTATATAGATTGTCTTTCCTGTACTTCTTTTGCTTAATTCAGATGCAAGCTTGATTCTCTGCGCCTCTCCTCCGGAAAGCTGTGTAGAAGGCTGTCCAAGACGAATGTATCCAAGACCCACATCGAAAAGTGTCTCCATTTTTCTACGGATACTCGGTACATTTTCAAAGAAGTGCATTGCTTCTTCTACTGTCATATTGAGTACATCATAAATACTTTTTCCTTTGTATTTTACTTCCAGTGTCTCTCTGTTATATCGTTTTCCATGGCATACTTCACATGGCACATAGACGTCCGGCAGAAAATGCATCTCGATTTTCAAAATACCGTCACCGCTGCACGCCTCACATCGGCCACCTTTTACATTAAAGCTAAAACGTCCCTTTTTATATCCTCTTGCCTTTGCATCCGCTGTAGAGGCGAACAAGTCTCGGATCAAGTCAAATACACCAGTGTAAGTAGCCGGGTTTGACCGTGGTGTCCGTCCAATCGGCGATTGATCAATGGCGATTACTTTATCAAGCTGCTCTAACCCTTCCACACTTTTATGTTTTCCCGGAATCATACGGGCACGATTGAGATCTCTTGCCAGCTTTTTGTACAAAATCTCATTTACAAGAGAGCTTTTTCCAGAGCCGGAAACACCTGTGACACATGTCATAATTCCAAGTGGGATCTTTACATTGATCCCTTTCAGATTGTTCTCTTTTGCGCCGGTGACCGTCAGCCATCCGGCTGGTTTCTTCCTTACATCCGGCACCGGAATCTTCATCTTTCCACTCAAGTATGCACCTGTAATCGATTTTGGGTTATTCATAATCTCTGTCGCTGTTCCTTCTGCCACAACTTCTCCGCCATGCTCTCCCGCTCCCGGTCCAATATCGATAATATAATCGGCTTCCCGCATCGTATCTTCATCGTGTTCTACGACAAGTACTGAATTACCAAGATCTCTTAAATGCTTTAATGTATGAAGCAATTTATCGTTATCTCTCTGATGCAGACCAATACTTGGTTCATCCAAAATATAAGCAACTCCCACAAGACCGGATCCGATCTGAGTCGCGAGACGGATTCTCTGCGCCTCTCCTCCGGAAAGGGAACCGGTTGCTCTTGCAAGTGTCAGATAATCAAGTCCCACATCCAGAAGGAAACGGATTCTTGCGCGAATCTCCTTCAGAATCTGTCCTCCGATCAGCATCTTCTGTTCACTCAATTCCAGTTTTTCAAGAAAACCATTCAATTTTTCAATCGACATCTCTGTAAGTTCGGCGATATTGCGATCTCCGATCGTTACAGCCAGCGCTTCTGGTTTCAGCCTCTGTCCTTTGCAGGCACTGCACGGTGTGATCCTCATGAATTCTTCATACTCCGCTTTCATCATATCAGAACCAGTCTCTCGATATCTGCGCTCCACATTTTTTATAAGCCCTTCAAACGCTACATCGTAAACGCCTTCTCCACGCTGTCCTTTGTAATATACTTTCACTTCTTTTCCATCTGTACCATGAAGGATCACCTTTTTTATATTCTCCGGATACTCTTCAAAAGGGGTATCTAACGAGAAATCATATTCTCTGCTCAGTGCATCCAATATCGCATACGTAAAGCTCTTCTTGTCTGTACAGGACTGCCAGCCGAGAACTGTGATCGCACCTTCTGAGATACTGAGACGCTTATCCGGAATCATAAGATCTGCGTCAAATTCCATCTTGTATCCAAGGCCGAAACATTCCGGGCAGGCGCCGAATGGATTGTTAAACGAAAAGCTTCTTGGCTCGATCTCATCAATACTGATCCCGCAGTCCGGGCAGGAAAAACTCTGACTGAAATTCATCGTCTCTCCATCTATCACATCTACCATCATCAGTCCTTCCGCCAGATGCATTACATTTTCCACCGAATCGGTCAAACGCTTTTCAATCCCCGGTTTTACAACGAGACGATCCACAATGATTTCGATATTATGTTTGATATTTTTATCCAGTTTTATCTCTTCCGAAAGCTCATAGAGATTTCCATCTATACGCACACGCACATAACCGCTCTTTTTGGCACGCTCCAGAAGCTTCTCGTGGCGTCCCTTTCTTCCTCGCACAACAGGCGCCAGAAGCTGGATTTTTGTCCGCTCCGGCAATTCCATGATCTGATCGACCATCTGATCGACTGTCTGCTTTAATATCTCTCTTCCACATTTCGGACAATGAGGCGTTCCTACTCTTGCATATAAAAGTCGAAAATAGTCATATATCTCCGTCACTGTCCCTACCGTAGATCTTGGATTGCGGTTCGTAGACTTCTGATCAATAGAAATGGCCGGCGAAAGCCCTTCAATGCTCTCCACTTCCGGCTTTTCCATCTGTCCTAAAAACTGTCTCGCATAGGAAGACAAGGATTCCATGTAGCGTCTCTGCCCCTCTGCGTAAATCGTATCAAATGCCAGAGAGGATTTGCCCGATCCACTCAATCCGGTAAGAACAACGAGTTCATCTCTTGGGATGTCTACACTTATATTCTTAAGGTTATGTTCATTCGCTCCTCGTATTTTTATATATTGATTGTTATCTTTTCTATCCACCTTTATATGCCCCTTCTAATCAGTTTTTGCTTTTATATATCCTGCTGTATCTTCTTTAATTCAATCAGCTTATCACGCAACTCGGCTGCTGCTTCGAAATTCAACTCAGCTGCTGCTTTTTTCATCTGTTTTTCCACAGTTCCTATCAGTTTTTCCAGTTCTTTTGCACTCATGGATTCTGGATCCTTTTCCATTCGCATCTCTTCCTGTGCAACCTTTTTAGAAATACTGATCAGATCACGCACACTCTTCTTGATCGTCTGTGGCGTAATATGATGTTCTTCATTATACTCCTGCTGTATCTTTCTTCTACGCTCCGTCTCTGTGATCGCTTGTTCCATCGAATCTGTGATCTGATCTGCATACATGATCACATGACCTTCTGCATTTCTGGCCGCACGACCAATTGTCTGTATAAGAGAAGTCTCGGAACGTAAGAAACCTTCTTTATCTGCATCTAAAATTGCGATCAATGTAATCTCCGGAATATCCAGTCCTTCTCGAAGCAGGTTGATACCAATCAATACATCAAATACATCCAGGCGCATATCTCGTATGATCTGCGCACGCTCCAGTGTATCAATATCCGAATGCAGATATCTTACTCGGATGCCGACTTCACGCATATAATCCGTCAGGTCCTCCGCCATGCGTTTCGTCAATGTAGTGATCAGGATCTTATTATGTTTTTTAATCTCCTTATTCACCTCACCGATCAGGTCATCGATCTGTCCTTCCACCGGACGTACTTCCACCGGCGGATCTAATAGTCCGGTCGGTCTTATTACCTGCTCGGCGCGCAGAAGCTCATGCTCTTCCTCGTACTTGCCTGGAGTTGCCGAAACAAATAAAACCTGATCAATCTTCTGTTCAAACTCTTCAAAACAAAGCGGACGGTTATCTTTTGCTGAAGGAAGACGAAACCCGTAATCCACCAATGTTGTCTTTCTCGACTGATCTCCGTGGAACATTCCTCCAATCTGAGGAATCGTCATATGAGACTCATCGATCATCATAATAAAATCATCCGGGAAATAACTCATCAATGTTTTCGGCGGCTGTCCCGGCTGCAAACCGGAAATGTGTCTGGAGTAATTTTCGATTCCGGAACAGAATCCGGTTTCTCTTAGCATCTCTATATCGAAGTTTGTACGTTCAGCGATGCGCTGTGCTTCTAAAAGCTTTCCTTCGCCTTTAAAATACTTCACCTGTTCTTCCAATTCTTCTTCAATAGCTTTAATTGCCTTTTCCATACGGTCTTTTGGAACAACATAATGAGAAGCCGGAAATATAGCAATATGATTCAACGAATTCTTGATTTCGCCAGTCAACATGTCAATCTCAGAAATCCGATCGATCTCGTCCCCGAAAAATTCCACTCGGATTGCTGTTTCCGACCGGTCTGCCGGAACGATCTCTACCGTATCTCCTCTTACCCGGAATGTACCTCGCTTAAAATCCATATCATTTCGATCATATTGGATATCGATCAGCTGACGTAACACTTCATCTCTGTCCTTTTCCATTCCCGGGCGAAGTGATACCATCATCCGTTCAAAGTTCTCCGGCTCACCAAGTCCATAGATACAGGAAACACTGGCGATCACAATGACATCTCTTCGTTCGATCAGTGCTGCCGTCGCTGATAATCTTAGCTTATCAATTTCTTCATTGACAGACGAATCTTTCGCAATGTAAGTATCCGAAGACGGCACATAAGCCTCCGGCTGATAATAGTCATAATAGGAGACAAAATATTCCACTGCGTTATTCGGAAAGAACTCTTTAAACTCGCCATATAACTGTGCTGCCAGCGTCTTATTATGAGCAATGACAAGGGTTGGCTTATTCAATTGTTGAATAACATTCGCCATTGTAAATGTCTTACCCGATCCGGTAACACCAAGCAGTGTCTGACATTGATTGCCTTCCTTAAATCCTTTCACAAGCTCTTTAATTGCTCTCGGCTGATCGCCGGTCGGTTTATATTCTGATACTAATTCAAAATGATCCATATTCTTTCTCCTGATCCGCTCATACTTGGCGGTGATATTTTAGAAATAGTAATTTTATCTTATTATTGTTACCTGTCCAGTATAGCATTGTAAAAAGAAAAAGTACAGAGAAATCGAATGTTTGTTCTGTAGTTTTTTCTTTCGACAATCGATCTTATATATGCTATGATTATGCAGGGAAAAAGTATGTCAGGAGTTAATCATATGTTTCGCAAATTTTTAAAGTATATTTTTCAAAGTATCTCCGGAATGATCGGTGTTTCCGTTTATATTCTGGCTGACACATTTTTTGTAGCTGCTAAATGTGGTGCCAACGGACTTGCAGTACTCAATCTGATCCTTCCGGTGTACGGTTTGATCTTCGCTATCGGTTCTATGATCGGCATTGGTTCAGCTACTCGCTATTCCATCAGCACAGCAAAAGGTACACCATCCGACTATTATTTTACACAATCTGTTTTCTGGTGTGCGCTTTTAAGCATTCCTTTTGTTCTCACAGGTATTTTCATTCCAAAGCAATTACTTGCATTTTTAGGTGCCGACGCCGGACTTGTAAAATTGGGATATAATTATATGCGTGTAATCTTGCTTTTCTCTCCATTTTTCATGGCTAATTATACGTTCACCGCATTTGCAAGAAATGATCATGCTACTTCGATCGCCATGATTGGTTCCATTTCCGGAAGTTTCTTCAATACGTTATTTGATTACATTTTCATGTATCCACTGCATCTTGGTTTTACCGGAGCAGGACTTGCGACCGGACTTTCTCCGGTTGCTACGATGCTTGTGTGTAGCACACATTTTCTTGGAAAGAACAATCATCTACCATTTCGCTGGCGCAAGCCTTCCTTAAAACGGATCATACGCTGTTGTCAGCTTGGAGTTTCCTCGTTTTTTTCTGAAATTTCATCTGCAGTCATTACGATCATTTTTAATTTTCTGATTCTTAACATCGCAGGAAATATCGGACTTGCCGCCTACGGAATCGTGGCAAATATTTCTCTTGTGGCAATGGCAATGTTGAACGGTCTGGCACAGGGAATCCAGCCTCTGATCAGTCAAAGCTATGGCATCGGCGATTGCATACTCGTCCGCCGCCTTCGCAACTGGAGCATATCTGCCAGTCTCGTCATCGAATTTCTGATCATATCTGTGATCTATGGAATGACAGACACGCTGATTTGTATTTTCAACAGCGAAGGAAATACGGAACTTCTTAAATACGCGCATACCGGACTGCGCCTTTATTTTCTTGCCTTTCTCGTGGCCGGCATTAATATTGTTCTGGTCGCATATTTTTCTGCAATTGGCAGAGCTCGTCCGGCTTTTTTTGGCTCCCTCATGCGTGGCATTGTAGCCATTGGATTGTGTGCATTACTGTTTGCGAAGTTTTGGGGGCTGAACGGTGTATGGCTTTCCTTTTTCGGATCCGAGATCATTACATTGATCGTACTCTTCCTGTTTCGAAAATCCTGATTGCAGCCTAGAAAACTCGACTTGAAAACTAGCAAGAAGGGGATACCACAGATTTTGCGGTATCCCCTTCTTTTATTCTCTATTACCCTCTGTTATTCTGTCTTAGCAGAAAGACTGCTCTGTACGGTTGATAATCTCATCCTGTAACGGTTTACTTAAGTTACGGAAGAAATCACTGTATCCGGCTACACGAACGATCAGATCACGGTAGTCATCTGGATGCTTCTGTGCTTCGATCAATGTCTGTCTATCGATAACATTGAACTGAATATGATGTCCGTCCATTGCAAAGTAGCTTCTTATAAGACTGGACATATTGTCAAGACCTTCATCTCCTGCAACTACATCCGGAGTGAACTTCTGGTTAAGAAGTGTTCCTGCTGTTGCAAGGTGATCCATCTTCGCACAAGATTTGATAACTGCTGTAGGTCCGTTAGTATCTGCAGATTTCTCTGGCGAGATACCTTCTGATACAGGTACATTTGCTTTTCTTCCGTTGGAAGTTGCTCCGATGACCTCTCCGAAGTATACATGACATGTTGTCGGAAGCATGTCTACTCCGTATTTTCCACCTCTTACTGTCGGACGCCCTGTGATCAGATCATGGTAGAGATAGAATACATCACGCATGATATCATCAGCATAATCATCATCGTTACCATATTTTGGTGTCTTGTCATGTACCATACGGTAGATTGCATCATATCCTTCGTAGTTATGATCCATAGCTTCGATGAGTTCTTCCATTGTAAAGTTCTTCTTGTCATATACATTGTATTTAACAGATGTCAGACAGTCTGTTACCGTTCCGATACCTACACCCTGAATGTAGTTTGTGTTATATCTTGCTCCACCGGCATTGTAATCTTTTGCATTGCTGATACAGTCGTTTGTTACAACTGAAAGGCATGGAGCCGGCATATATTCTGCATATAATTTTTCAATTACGTTATTTCCACGGATCTTAATGTCGATGAAGTGTTTCAGCTGTTTCTGGAATGCATCCCACAGCTCTTCATATGTCTTAAAGTCTTTTGCATAACCAAGTTTCAGACCAAGCTGTTTGCCGGAAACATTGTCAAATCCGTTGTAAAGTGTCAGCTGGAATACTTTCGGGATATTGAGGTATCCTGTAAGGATGTAAGCTTCGCTTCCCCATGCTCCTGTCTCTACGCATCCGGAAGATCCTCCTCGTCTTGCATCTTCAAGAGTCTTTCCTGCATTGATAAGCTCCATTGTCTGAGCCTCTGTATTGTAGAATGCTGGCTGTCCCCATCCTTTTCTTGAGATCTCGCAAGCTCTCTTTAAGAAACGTGTCGGAGTTTTCTTACTTATTGTTACATTAGAGTTTGGCTGAACAAGTTTCATCTCATCCATACAATCAAGGATCAGGTAACTTACAGCGTTAACTCCGTCTTTACCTTCTGGTGTAACTCCACCTGTGTTGATATTTGCAAAGTCAGTATATGTTGCACTTTCCTTCAATGTGATACCAACTTTAACCGGTGCCGGCTGGTTGTAGAATTTTACCCATAAACACTCTAATAATTCTTTTGCTTTATCGTCATCAAGAATTCCTGCTTCTGTATCTTTCTCATAATATTTGATGAGGTGCTGGTCTAAACGTCCTGGGCTAAATGCATCCCATGGATTCAGCTCAGTTGTTACTGCCAGATGTGTAAACCAGTATAACTGGATTGCCTGCCAGTATGTCTGTGGAGCGTGTGCCGGAACTACTTCCAGGTTTGCGGCGATCTGCTTTAACTCTTCTTTACGTACCGGATCTGCTTCCTTCTCAGCCATCTCAAGTGCTAATGCGTGATATCTCTCTCCAAGAGTGATCACTGCGTCACAGCAGATATCCATTGCTTTTAATTCTTCCAGTTTATCAAGTGCTTCCGGATCGTTCATGAAATCAAGCGCATCCATCGTCTTTTTGATCTTCTCTTTGTAGTCCATGTATCCTGTTGTGAACACCTGTTCCCCACCACAAGTATGTCCAGGTCCTCTCTGCTCCATGAACTCTGTGAACATACCGGCAGAATAGCATTCATTCCACTCTGGTGTCATAGCAGCTAAAAGTTTCTCTCTCATACTGCGTCCTGTCCAGAATGGGATGATCTCTTTTGCCTGCAGATCACGATCTTCCTGTGTTGTATGGAAAGATACAAGATCACGCTCGCTCATAACAGTCATATCTTCTACGCTATGGCAGCAAAGCTCTGGGAATGTTGGAGATGCCTGTGGATCTTTACCTTTTTCACCTACGATTAGTTCTCCGTCTCCTAAATAAAGTGTCTTTTTAGAGAAGTACTCTTTGAGCACCATTGCTCTCATTACAGGGATTGAATATTTTCCATCATTCTCCTTGTAAAAATCTGTCTCGATCTTTGCTCTCTCCAGATCGATGTGTACCGGTGTTGTTACACTCAGTTCTCTCAGTTTCTGAATTCTTTCGTTCATGCCTCTTTTTGCCATTGTTTTAACCTCCTATCTTGGTATTTGAGAAGCCTGCATCCTGGAAAAGTTTTACAAAACCTTCCATCTCTTCGTTCGTCGGTGCTGTCAGTTCAGCTCCTTTATATTCCATATCCAGTTTTGGATACTTACTGCTTCCTGTATTGTGATACGGCAACAGATTCACCTGTGCCGGATGTATATGATGCTCTTTCAAAAATGCAATTGTCGCATCCATATTTTCTTTATTACCATTTACTTCCTTGATCGTTGGAATACGGATGTAAATTCTTGCACCTGTATCTGCTAATTTTACAAGATTTTCTAAAATCAATGCATTGTCCACTCCGATATACTTCTTATGAAGTTCCGGATCCATCACCTTCACATCATACAAAAATGTATCTACATACGGTAAAATTGCCTCAAATCTATCATAGGACACATATCCACAAGTGTCAATCGTTACCGATACTTCTTCTTTTTTCAGTGCTTTCACAATTTCAAGCACATAATCGGTAGACATTGCCATAACCTCTCCACCAGAAAGTGTAACGCCACCGCCGGACTGCTCATAGAACATGAGATCTTTCATCAGTTCTTTGACAAGTTCTTTGACCGGATACTCCTGTCCAACCGTTTCACGGATTCCTTCCGGACAATAATTCTCGCACTTTCCGCAGAGCGTACAAAGTGTTTTGTCCAATGCCGGTTTTCCATCTGTCATTGTGATTGCCTGCTGCGGACAGACTTTTGCACAGGCACCGCAGCCAACGCATTTTTCTTTATCATACTGCATTTCTCTTTCATAGCGCTGCGTTTCCGGATTGTGACACCATACACATTTCAGTGGACATCCTTTAAAAAAAACAGTTGTACGAATTCCATCTCCGTCATGAATGGAATACTTCTGGACATTCGTAATATAATTCATGATTTTTTCTCCTTTTCCCGTTGCTTTCTCTACTGCTAGACTCTTGTTTGTACTTTAGTCTAATGATAGCAAACAAAGAGAAGTTTGTCAATCCATTATCAAACTTCTCTTTGTCTATTTCTATTATATTTTCGCTTGATTTTAAAGCATTTTTCTTCTCCGAAGAGCATGACTTCTATAGTTCCGGCTCCCGAAGTTTCACAAGCCGGTCAGCCAGAATAAATACATCATCCAAAATGTAATCAAAGGCCCCTGCATTGTATAAATTTAAAACAATCATTCCAACCGGCACCGCAAAGATCATTCCAAGCACACTGCCAATTTTATAACCGATATACAAAAGTACCAATGTGAACAATGGATTTAAGCCCATACTGTCTCCTACCAATTTGGGCTGAATAAACTGACGTACAAGCTGAGAGATCAGATGAATCACCAGAAGGGCGATTCCTCTTTTGTAATTTCCAACAAAAAATTGATAAATGGCCCACGGTATCATCGCAGTTCCGGTTCCAAAAAACGGAAGAAAATCCAAAAATGCAATCACCAGAGCAAACAGTACTGCAAAATGAATATTGCAGACCAGGAAACCGATCAACAGAATTGCAAAAGCGACCCCACCGCTTTGGCTTCACTTGTGAAAAAAGAGGTAAAGGACACACCTTTTTCTTCATGGAACGTCTATCGCCAGTTTTCCAAACAACTTTCACTGCTTTATAAAGAAGAACATGGCAGACTGACTTATAAAGTCCAATATATCCTCACCTTTCCTTTCAAAATCCCCTCATGGCTTCCCGCACATGAAAAATATCTTCTTGTATATTCTTCTCCTGATTGTTTAGAGAAAACCTCCCAAAAGATACGGTATTTTCGCCATAAAAACTGTATGTACGCAAAAGACGTAGCAAAATATCTCGGTATGGACAGAACAAATTACGGTCACTACGAAGAAGTTGCCTATGAATACTGCCCACTTTCTATATTAGAAAAACTTGCTACACTCTATAACCTCCCCGTTACTGACCTTATGGACGACTATCATCTTTTTCTCTATAACGGACAAGGAAACAGGGTACTGCAATATCGAAAAAATCTACATTTAACCCAACAGGAAATGGCAGACAAGTTAGGAGTCAATCGGACAACCGTTCGACTTTGGGAAAAAGAATTTCA
>JAUNTC010000057.1 GCA_030538915.1 Lachnospiraceae bacterium
AAAAATCGTCAAAGCCAGTAAAATCAAGAGATTTAGGCTTGACAGAATAGGAAGTGGATCTTAAAGCTCCTTTGGCCGGAATGTTGTCCGTTCTGTATGCGTGCATATAGAACGGGAATCTGCCCGGAGTGCCAGGAAAAATTGAAGACATTTTATGTAAGAGAACCAAGATGTATGCGTTGTGGAAAACCATTACGCCTGCAGGAAAAAGAGTACTGTTATGACTGTACAAGAGAATCACATTTTTTTGATGCCGGAAGTTCTGTATGGGTACATAAGACACCGGTAAGCAATTCTATTTATCAATTCAAGTATCACAATCAAAGAGCATTCGCTCAGGTATTTGCCAGAGAAATCGTTGCACAATACGAAAATGAAATACGAAGATGGAATCCGGATGTATTACTTCATGTGCCGTTGCATAAAAAGAGAAAACGGAAGAGAGGCTATAATCAATCTGAGCTTCTTGCGAATGAAATTGGCGCACTTTTAAACCTGCCAGTAGAGAGTGGGCTTCTCGTTCGTACAAAAAATACAAAACCCCAGAAAACACAGGGACATACAGGGAGAAAAGATAATCTGAGAAAAGCTTTTGCATTGAAATATCGATTTCCGAAAGGAAGTACGATCATAGTTGTAGATGACATTTATACGACCGGAAATACGATTGATGCAATCGCATTTCTACTTAAAAATGCAGGGGCCGAAAAAGTCTACTTTTTGACTATAAGTATTGGACAAGGGTACTGATATTTGTTATACTTAAAATGATGGTTAAATATAGAAAAATAGAAGTTTGAGGTGGATTATGTTAGATAGAAGTAAAGTGAAGTTGATGACAAAACTTGCTTTATATGAACAGACACAAGGCAAAGAAGATTTTAAGGTCAGTGAATATTATAGAAAAGATTATGTCGGTTTACATTCGATCTGCTCATTTTTATGGGTTACGCTCGGTTATATCTGTTTGTGGATATTGATCTTGCTGGCAAGTTTTGATGCGCTTGTGGCGCATATGTCGGTTGTGTTGATGCTTGTTATGGCAACGGTGGCAGTTGTAAGTTATGTAGTTATTCTCATCATATATGCAGGTGTGACCAGTCATGTATATAATCAAAGGCATAAGGATGCCAGACAGAGAGTGAAGATGTATAATCATGATCTGATTAAACTGCTTAGAATGTATGAAAAGGAGAATAAGTAATATGGATAATCTGTTTGTGATACGAGAAAAGATGCGAGAATTATATGCATCGCATTCAAGAATATTTGATAAGGCAATTCAGTTTGTGCTGGCATTGGTAACCTTTTATCTAATTAATGCCAATGTGGGATTTTTGAAGGCAGCAGCTTCGCCGGCAGCAACGCTGGCTCTTTCTGTTATCTGTACATTTTTCCCGCTGATCATCACAGTGCTTCTTGCAACTGCGCTGATCCTGGCGCATATGTTTGCAGCGTCCATTTCAGCACTGGCAGTTACATTGCTTATTTTCCTTGTAATGTATATTTTTTATCTGCGTCTGACACCGAAGATGTCCGTTGTAGTATTACTGACACCGGTTGCATTTGCACTGAACATTCCGTGCATCATTCCCATTGCACTGGGCTTGATCGCAACACCGATCAGCCTTGTTGCTGTCATCTGTGGAACGATTGTTTACTACATGATGGCTTATGTGAAAAAAGCAGCTCCGGGTATGGAAAGTTCCGGAAAAGCGAAGATGATGATGGAAATCACAGCATATATCAAGCAGGTGTTTGATAACAAAGAGATGTGGATCATGATTGCTGCAACAATCATCTGTCTGTTCCTTGTATATATTATCCACAGACAGGCAGTTGATCATGCATGGAAGATTGCAATCGTAAGTGGTGCAGTGGCAAATATCATTATCGTTGCAATCGGAGATGTGGCAATGGGCGTACATACATCTTACGCAGCATTGATCATCGGCAATCTGTTTGCAGTAGTGATCGGTCTGGCACTGGAACTTTTCTTCTTCTCTGTAGATTATGCGAAAAGTGAGAATTTACAGTATGAAGATGATGAATATTATTATTATGTGAAAGCAGTGCCGAAGCTTTCTGTAGCAGCTCCGGAGAAGACAGTGAAAC
This sequence comes from Lachnospiraceae bacterium, assembly GCA_030538915.1. Lineage (GTDB taxonomy): Bacteria > Bacillota > Clostridia > Lachnospirales > Lachnospiraceae > Dorea_D. The sequence goes on from JAUNTC010000057.1 coordinate 2,116, forward strand.
GTATTAATGAAAGAAATGAAACAGAAATCATGGATACGAGCAAGCTTCGCAAGGGCAAGCAGAAGAATATGAAAAAACATGATATGGATGAAGTGAATCAGCTTCTCCTGACACAAAGTATAAAGAAAGATCTTAATATGAAATAATTTTATGAAAGATTAAGAAGGAGGTGACAAGGTGGAACAGCGAATTACTTATTTTTTACAGAAAGATATGACAGAGATGTATTTCCCCAATATTCGTATTACGGATATCGTGGAAGTGCTGATCCTGACATTTTTGATCTATCAGTTGATGATCTGGGTGAAGAATACGAAAGCATGGATGCTGATGAAGGGAATTCTTGTGTTGGCTGTATTTATTCTTGTCGCTGCTATTTTCCAGATGCATACAATTTTGTTCCTGGCAAAGAATGCAGTTACAGTTATGGCAACGGCAGCGGTAGTTGTTTTTCAGCCGGAGCTTCGTCGTGCATTGGAAAAGCTTGGAGAAAAAAGCGTGCTCTCATCGATGGTGCCATTTGATACGACGAAAGACAGAACACGTTTTAGTGAGCAGACAATCGACAGTATTGTGGAAGCTTCTTACAGCATGGGAAGAGTAAAGACGGGGGCGCTGATCGTAGTAGAGCAGGCTATTCGTCTGACAGAGTACGAAAGCACAGGTATTCGTCTGGACTGTCTTGTTTCAAAACAAGTATTGGAACAGATTTTTGAACATAATACACCACTTCATGACGGTGCGATCATTGTGCGAGGTGACAGAATCGTATCAGCAACCTGCTACCTGCCATTGTCTGATAATATGGGACTGAGCAAGGACCTGGGAACCAGACATCGTGCGGCAGTCGGTATGAGCGAAGTGAGCGATGCGCTGATCATTACTGTATCAGAAGAAACGGGAGCAGTATCTATAGCTCAGGGCGGAAGACTGATGCGTGATGTGACAGAGCCAGAGTTGCGAGCAAGTCTGAAGCAGATTCAAAATCGCAAAGTAGATAATTCAAAATGGCATAATTTGCGGAAAGGAAGGCAGAAGAATGAGAACAAGACTGTCAAATAATTTTAGTCTTAAAATATTGGCCTTTCTAGTCGCAGGTCTGTTGTGGCTGATAGTGGTTAATATTGACGATCCGATCACGGATCAGAATTTCAATAACATTCCGGTAACGTTGATCAATACAGAAGTGCTTGCATCGGAAGAGTCACCGAAGACGTATCAGATTCTTGATAATACGCAGAATGTTACAGTTACGGTGAAAGCAAAGCGTTCGGTGCTCAGCAGGCTGAGTGCGGATGATATCACGGCAGTGGCAAATATGAAGGAACTGACTCTCGGAACACAGATTCCAATTGAAGTGACGGTAAAAAATGTGAAAGTTACAGATGCTTATGCGACACCACGGAATCTTCAAGTGAAGTTAGAGGATGAAGAAACGAAGAAATTCCCAATCGTGCCGAAGACGACAGGGACTGTAAGAGATGGATTTGTACTCGGTCAGATTGAGGCTGTTCCGGAAAAAGTTTCTATTCGCGGACCAAAATCTGTGATTGATAAGATCAGCAAAGTAGAGGCGACGGTCAGTGTATCCGGATTATCTAAGTCTTCTACTCTTGAGTCAGAGCTTAAGCTTTATGACGAAGAAGGCAGTGAGATCGATCAGAAACTGCTGAGCAATAACCTTGGTACAGAAGGCGTAGACATTCACGTTGAATTGCTGAATACAAAAAATGTTCCACTTCATTTTGACACATCAAGGATCCATACGGCGGCCGGCTATGAGTTCGCTAATATCAAGTATGAGCCGAAAGAGATCAGTGTATCGGGTGATGTGGAAAAACTGCAGGAAATTTCAGAAATATATATTCCGGCATCAGCGTTAGCTGCATCCGGACTAAAAGAGAAAACCGAAAAAGTAATTGACGTTTCCGGTTTTCTTCCACAGGGAATTGTTCTTGCAGATGAGAATGCAGGATCTGTGGCAGTAACGATCATGATTGAAAAAGACGGTACCAAGTCATATGAAGCTTCTGTAGGTTCCATTACGGTTTTAAATCTTGATAAGGATTTGTCTATTAATTATGAGTCTGCAGACGCATTAGACATTCAGATCCGGGGACCGGAAGATATGCTGAGCAAGTTTGAACCGGACAAAAATATAAGCATTGATCTAAAAGAATATACAGAACCTGGGAAATATACAATTCCGATCAAAGTAGATTTGCCTGAGAGATGTGTGCTGGAAAAGGAATTGTCTGTAAGTATTGTTTTGGAAGACAAAACGAAAGCAAATGCTAAGAACGAAGAAAAGATAAAAGATAATAATTAAAGAAAGGCAAGGATATGTTAAAGCAGGAGGTAACGATCAACAATCCGACAGGTCTTCATTTACGACCTGCGGGAGCGTTTTGCAATACAGCAAGTTATTACAACTGTAAAGTGATGTTTCAACATGAAGAAACGGTCGCAAATGCGAAAAGCGTATTGAGCGTGCTTGGCGCATGCATAAAAAAAGGGGATAAGATTGTCTTGATCTGTGATGGCGAAGACGAAGAAGAAGCAATGAAAGCAATGGTTGAAGCTGTAGAAAGTGGATTGGGAGAATAGAAGAAAACAGTTTTTCCGAATGGAAAAACTGTTTTTTGTACCATGAAATATTGGGGAGATATGAATTTCAAGGCATTAAGAAGGGAGACGCATAATGAGTAAGGATATAGACGAATTGTATGATGAATTGGCAAATCTGCCAAACCAGGAGCGAGACTATCGAAGAGAATTCGACAGAAGAGATTTTGATCTCAATTATGATAGAGATTATGACAGCGACTACGACAGAGGATATAGTGAAAGAAGGTTCCAAAATACAGGAAGATCGCAGGCACCGAGAAAGAGAAGCGATGGAAGAAGACGTAAGAAACGCCGTGACGATTTTCGCCCAATAAAAATTGGCGCATTGTCACACATACTTTTCTTTGCGCAGCTTGCAGCATCGGTGGCAGCATTTGGTTCAATGGCTGTTCTTGGTATTCTTCCGATGTCTTATATGGCTGGTCTTTTGATTTTATTGATCATTTTGCTTGTGATCGTGAAATTAATGCAAAAACGTGCAGTTCGCTATGGAAAGCGTCGTGTGAACGGAAGATGGACAAAGAAATCTACCGGTAAATGGATTTCCTTGGTAACAGCGGCACTTCTTTGTGTGTTCTGCTTTTATGGATTGAAAGTAAATAAAGCACTTGATCAGATCGCAATCGGTGAAGAGAGTGGAAAGTATGCAGAAGAAAAGGCCATTGATGTGACAGAAAAACCATTTAACGTATATGTCAGTGGAATTGATGTCTACGGAAATATTAATAAAAAAAGCAGAAGTGATGTAAATTTGATCGCGACTATAAATCCGAAGACACATAAAATTTTATTGACGACAACGCCGAGAGATTATTACGTGACGATTCCTGGTGTGTCCGGCGAACAGAAGGATAAACTGACCCATGCCGGTGTGTATGGAATCGATACATCCATTGCGACACTGGCAAACCTTTATGATACAGAGATTCCCTTCTTCGTCCGTGTAAATTTCTCATCTGTTAGAAATATCGTAGATATTATGGGTGGTGTAGATGTAGAATCGGAACTCGCCTTTACGACTGGAAGAGAATCCGGAGCTGTTGTAGATGTAAAAAAAGGAATGAATCATTTCAATGGAAAGCAGGCACTCGCTTTTGTACGGGAAAGACATGCGTTGGCTGCAGGTGACAATCAGAGAGGAAAAAACCAGCAGGCGCTCTTGACGGCGCTCATCCATCAGGCAATGTCACCGAAGATGATCATCAATGCAAACAGCATCATCAACCGTATTGCGGGAAGTGCAGATACGAATATGTCAGAAGCGCAGATCAAATCCCTGATCCGTATGCAGCTTGGTTCGATGAAAGGATGGGAAGTAAAATCAGTAGCAGCAGAAGGAGATTCCAGTGGAAAACAGTATTGCTATTCATATAAGGCGAAGCCATTGTATGTAACTGTTCCAAATGAGGAATCTGTAACAAAGATTAAAAAGAAAATGAGGAGGAATATGCGATGAAAAACAGCAAGATAAAACAGATACTTACACTTACTTTAACTGGAATGATGCTCTGTACAATGCCTGTTTCTGCAGCAGAACCTCAGGAAGATATATCGAAAGCGGAGACGGAAGAACCGCAGCAGGCTACAACCGATACACAGGTTAAAGAACCGGACGAAGAGACGGAAGGGCTTGTAATGGAATATACCGGGTGGTTGAAACGTAACAAAATGAATGCCGCTTCTGGTACATATGCAAGTGAACTGAAGAAATTCCCGTCAGATTATCGAACATTGCTGGCGGCTTTACATAAAGAACATCCAAAGTGGGTATTTATTGCGAAAAACATGGGACAGGACTGGAATGATGTTGTCGCAAAAGAAAGCGTTTCAGGTCCAAAGGGAAGAGAAAATACAAGTCTTTTGCCAAGAACATCCGGAGATTTATTGTTGAGTAATAAAAGTACAGATTACAGTATCGCAAACAGAAGCCACATCGGAAAGGATGGTCCAAACTGGGTATCTGCAAGCAGACCGGCAGTTGCCTACTACGCGGATCCGAGAAATTTTCTGACAGACCGTTATGTTTTTATGTTTGAGGCATTAAATTACAATTCGAAATATCATACACTCAGTGGTGTGGAAAACATTTTGCGAGGAACAGATTTATATAAGAAAAAAATCAGTTACCTGGATCGAAAGGGAAGACGTTTCTATTTGAAACAGACATACGGAGAAACAATATTTGCAGCCGGCGCCAAGACGGGAGTGAGTCCGCTGTTCCTTGCATCAAAAATTCGACAGGAGACAGGGGCACGCTTTACAAATGGAAGTATTTCCGGTAAATATTCTTACGGTGGCAAATCCTACAGAGGATTTTATAACTACTACAATATCGGTGCAGTTCCGGGTGGATCTACCGGTTCGGCGGTTGCCAACGGCCTTATTTATGCAAAAGGTGGAAAGACAGGAAAAGATACTTCTTATACAAGGCCTTGGATGTCTCCGGTCAGCTCTATTACAGGTGGTGCACAGTGGATCGCAGAAAGATATACGAAGCGCGGACAGAATACGATTTACTATGAGCGTTTTAATACAATCGTAAAGCCATATTACAGCCATCAATATATGACTAATTTAACCGGAGCAGCATCGGAGGCAAATACAACTTATAACACTTATAAAAATATGAAAGTAGTAGATGATGCGTATGTATTTTACATTCCGGTATACAAAAATATGCCATCACGCAGTGGAACGGTAAAAATATCCAAATCTGTGTCAACAGGAACTGTTACTGCAAATGTAACTTTGCGTAAAGAAAATTCTTCCGACGCAAGATCTCTCGGAACGATTCCGAAGAGAAAGAAAGTGACAGTAAGCGGAGGCAGATTTACAGATCGAGACTTGTCTATTTACACACAGGAGAGAGAACCGTATTGGATGAAGGTGACTTATGCCGGAAAGACAGGCTATATTTTAAGCGATTATCTGAAGATGAATACGGGTATGAGTATTACAGCCGGAAAGACAAAGTCGCTCAGTGTGAAAACTTCTAAGGCCGGAAAGATTTATTATGAGACAAGTAATCCGGCAATTGCGAAGGTAGATAACAGTGGGAAGGTGACCGGCAAGAAAGCCGGAAACTGTATGATCTATGTCGTGACAGGGTCTGGAAGGAGACTGGATGTGATCGGTGTAAAAGTGAAGAAAAAGAGCAGTTCATCAACTTCGAAACCGACACCGAAGCCTTCAGAGAAAAAAGTATATGTCAAATATATAACTACAACAGGTGTAAATTATCGGAGTGGAGCAGGTTTGAAATATGCGACAAAAGGAACACTTGTCAAAGGACGTAAGATCAATGTCGAGAAAGGATATTCTAAAAAAGCAGACGGATATACCTGGCATCGTTTTAAAATGAATGAGAAGAATTATTACATCGCTTCCAAGTATATAAAGAAGGCATCATAGACAATAAAAGAAGAGAAAAAGCCGAAACGGCACTGTAAGATCGACAAACGAGATCGCAGTGCCGTTTGTCATGCTGATATTTCTTGAAAAAACGGGTATATTCGTATATAATGTTACAAGTGTAAGTATCTAAATATTTGATTATGAGGTGACCGAATGAAAAAACATTTACATAAATTTGAGACTACGATGTGGCTCTTTATAAAACTAGTATTTTACACATCGCTGATGATGACTTTTGTCCATGTACTTGGACGGGAGAGCATCGGACTTACGAGATTGTCCCGTACACTCGGTATTACAGTGACAACGTTTGCAATTGTAGGACTTTTGTTTCTGTCTACATATGGAAAGTATGATGTAGGACGAAGAAAGAGTAAGCCGATTATCTGCTCGCTGACGCTGGCAGTGATCTGTACAGATATTGTAACTTACCTGCAGTTGATGATCATGAGAACAAACGTGCCGAATATACGTACATTTCGTTTGATCAGTCTTGGTTTGCTGTGTATTGCATTTTTAATACAGCTTGTTTTGATATTTTTCTTTACTTATGCAGGAAACTGGCTGTTCTTCCTGATCCACAAGCCGGAAAAGTGCTGCGTGATCACTTCGTCACAGCGCAGACTGGATGAACTTATATTTTCCATGCAAAGATTTAAAAAACAGTACGAGGTTGCTTCGGTTGTAGATTATCACAATCCGAATATAAGAGAGCATATTAAGAAGGCACAGACTGTTTTTGTATATGATGTACCGGTTGAGTCGCGTACGGACATTATGCGTTGGTGCTACCAGTATAAAGTAAATATCTATTTCAATCCGGAAATTGAAGATATTATGGAATTGAATGCGGAACAGTATGTGCTGAATGATGTTTATTTGCTAAACAAGAATGTAAAGGCACTTACAATGGAACAAAGAATCGTGAAGCGTATGATGGATATTGTAATGTCCATCGTGCTGGGGGTTTTGTCTTCTCCGTTCTGGATCATCGGAAGTCTTGCGGTAAAGCTGCATGATGGCGGTCCGGTTCTTTTTAAACAGGAGAGAGCAACGATCCATGGTAAGCGGTTTGAAGTGTATAAGCTTCGTACAATGAAACCAAACAACGATAACCATTCCGTTACAAAGGATGATGATCGTATTACAAAGCCTGGAAAATTCCTTCGAAGAACTCGAATTGATGAGCTTCCACAGCTTCTCAATGTATTAAAGGGGGATATGACATTTGTCGGTCCAAGACCGGAGATGATCAAAAATGTAAAAGAATATACAGAAGAACTTCCGGAGTTTGAATATCGTCTTCGTGTGAAGGCCGGTCTTACCGGATATGCGCAGATCCGTGGAAAATACAATACAACACCGAAGGACAAACTGATCATGGATATGATGTATATTGAACAATTCAGTATTTTGAAAGATATCCAGCTTATTTTCCAGACTGCGATCGTACTGTTAAAATCTGACAGTACGGAAGCGTTTGACAGAAAGAATGGACATTGTCCATACACATTTGAAAAGTGGAATGAAAAGAAGAATGATTAAACTGATTCAATTTGGTACAGTGGGATTAAGTGTTTTATATAGTGGAATGAAGCTGTTGCCTGTACAGAAGAAGGTTGTTATGCTTAGCCGCCAAAGCAACCATCCATCCGATGAATTTCGAATGATCGAGCGGGAGCTGAAAAGACAGAAGAGCGATGTGAAAGTTGTCTGCCTGTGCAGAAAACTAAACGGTGGATTAAATGCATCTGTATTTGAAAAAATCTGTTATGGAATGCATATGTTAAAACAGATGTATCATCTGGCAACGGCACAGGTCGCATTACTGGATACGTATTGCATACCAGTCAGCCTTCTGAAGCATAAGCAAAGCCTTACGATCATACAGATGTGGCATTCAATGGGAACGATGAAAAAGTTCGGTTATACGGCGCTTGATAAGGCAGAAGGAAGCCGAAAGGACATTGCCGAGGCGATGAAGATGCATCAAAATTATGATTATGTATTTGCAAGTGCAGACGCATACAAAGAGCATCTGGCTAAAGGCTTTCATTGTGAAAAGGGTAAGATTATTACAATGCCGCTTCCACGGTTGGATCTTTTGAACAGCAGAGCATATAAAGAGCAGGTGCAGAAAAGAATTTATGAAAAATATCCGCAATTAAAGGAAAAACCAGTAATTCTATATGCACCGACATTTCGAAAAGAGGAAGCCGAAGCGGCCGTAGCAATGAAAAAACTCATTCATTCTATCGATAAAGACAAATATAATCTTGTCATAAAGCTGCATCCACTGTCTGACATAAAGGTGAAAGATGCATGTATGCGAGGAGAAGGGTTCACAAGCTTCGAGATGCTTTTTGCGGCAGATTATGTGATCAGTGATTATTCCTGCATTATATATGAGACAGCAGTGTTGGGTATTCCCCTTTATTTTTATGATTTTGATATCGATTTTTACAGAAAAGGAAGAGGATTGGCAATCGATTATGAACAGGAGCTGCCGGGTGTTATTTCTAAAGAAGCCGCTCAGATCGTTCAGGCGATTGAAGAAGAATCGTATGACCGAGAGGCATTAAAGCAATTCGCGGACAAATATGTGACGCCGACAGCACATGCAACAAAGAACATAGTAGAATTTATACTTCAATTTATAAATTGATTTTAGGATGAGAAATATGAACAACATTTTAGAAGAAGACTTAAATGCAATTATTGCAGAAAATCTGGCATGGGAAAAACTGAAGAATAAAAGTGTAATGCTTACCGGTGCGGGAGGTATGATCGGTTCTTATCTATTATATGTACTTCTTGTGCTTAATGATAAGATGCATTATAATATTAAGGTTAACGCAGTCGTTCGAGCAGAAAATAAGCTTCCAAATGAGATAAGAAACCGCAGCGATGTAAATGTTATAATCGCAGATGTGACGGAAAAACTTCCTGAAACAGGGAAAATAGATTATGTTATCCATGCAGCCAGTCCGGCCAGCCCGCTTATTATGAAAGACCATCCGGTAGAGACGATTGCAGCCAATACAGTCGGAACGTTTCAGACGTTGCAGCTCGCAAAGGCACATCATGCCCAAGGGTATCTTTTTATTTCCTCCAGGGAAATTTATGGACAGCCGGAGGAAGGATGTGAGTGTTTTGATGAAGCGACATATGGCTTTGTGGATCCATTAAATCCAAGATCCTGCTACTCGGAAGGAAAGAAAGCAGCTGAGACAATGTGTGTAAGCTTCCGGGAGGAGTATGGACTGAATGTAAAGATTGCAAGACTGGCACATACATATGGACCGGGAATGTCCATCTATGATGGGCGTGTGCAGGCGGATTTTCTGAAAAATATATATCACAGGGAAGATATCGTATTAAAGAGTGAAGGAAATGCGATCAGAACGTATACTTATATTGCAGATGCAGTTGCAGGACTTTATCGCATTCTTTTGAACTCGGATGATGTCGTTTACAATATCGGTAATGAAAACGCAAAGGTTTCAATCCGAGAGCTGGCAGAAATTTTAGTGGGACTTTATCCTGAAAAAGGATTAAAATTGATATTTGATATACCAGAAGGTGGTACAAAAGGAACTGCACCATATACACTTGGAATTCTGGACAGTTCGAAAATCAGAAGATTAGGGTGGAATCCACAGTATTCTATAAAAGAAGGATTTAAAAGAACATTAGAGTACCTGGAACAGGAGCATGTAGAAAAGATATGAGTAAAAATATAGCAATTATTTTTGCCGGAGGAGTAGGAACTGGAGTCGGTTCCGCAATTCCAAAACAGTTTATTGAAGTGAATCATAAAGCAGTTATCATTTATACATTGGAAATTTTTGAAAATCATCCGGATATCGATGCAATCTATGTATCATGTAAGGAAGAATATATTGAAAAGCTGCAGGAAATGTCAGAACGGTATCATATTCATAAGATAAGAAAAATCGTCCCGGGCGGAGCAACAGGGATGGATTCCATTTACAATGCGCTATGCGCAGCATCGAAAGAGAATGAAGAAGATGCGGTTGTTTTGATACATGATGGGGTTCGCCCGTGTATTACGAAAGAACTGATCGATCGAAATCTGGCAGCAGTCAGACATTTTGGCAGTGCGATCACGGCAGTGCCATTATATGAAACACCGGTGATCAGCGAAGATGGCCAAACGGTAGATCAGATTCCGACACGGTCCAAATGTTACATAGCTCAGGCACCACAGTGCTTTACTCTTGGTGAAGTGATAAAAGCGCATGAGAAGATGCGAACAGAAAATCCAGGATACAAAGGAATTGTTGATACTTGCAGCATGATGCGAATGCTCGGAAAAGAGCTTCATCTTGTAGCAGGTTCCAGAAAAAATATTAAGATTACGACGCCGGAAGATCTTCATATGTTTCATGTAATGATTCAATGCAAAGGATTAGAAGATGAATAAAACAGTGTTTGAAGTCTCGGAAATTTCTTGGGAAAGAATCTTTCTCACATTTGATATACAGACAGACTATAGAGGAAAAGTTTCATTTCGACTGGAAAGAATGGGGAAAATCATTCAAAGCAAACAAAAAGATGTGGATAACATCCAAATAAAGATCATCGAAAAGCTCCCAATAGAGTATGAGAGCGAAGCGAATGGGAAATATCATTTCCGTTTTAATATGTCTTCTATGAAGGATAATGCATTTTTAAATAATGGAAGATGGCGGATCGTTGCGCAAACAGAAAAAAGAGATTTCGTATGTGTGATCACGTATAAAGAAGGCATCTTATTGGATGATTATTCCAGAATATTCCGCTATGGAGGCGATAAGTATGCATATAATGTTTCGTTTGGATTTCAGGAAGAGAAGGATGGATACTGTTTTTTGATCCATTCGTATTTTATGATGTGGAACAGCCACTGGAAAACACGTCGTTACGTACAGGAGGCTATTACTATTAAAGGAAAATTTAAACGTATGCATATGTATATGGCGATTGTACTTATGCGGCTGTTTTATTTTGTCTGGGTTCATATTTTTCCAAAGCGAGGAAAGAATATTCTTTTAATGAGTGAGACAAAGGATTATCTGTGGGGCAATCTGAAAGCGATAGATGATCGACTGAAAGAGAGAGGACTGGATAAAGAATTTCATATTTCTTATTCTTTTAGAAAAGCAGTCGGAAATCATATGAGTGTCTTTAGCTGGGTGAAGCTTGTTTTCACAATGGCAAAGCAGGATTATATTTTTGTTGATGATTATGTTCCGGTGCTTGGTTTTTTAAAATTATGTAAAAAAACAAAACTGATTCAAGTATGGCATGCCGGAGTTGGATTTAAGTCAGTTGGATACAGTCGTTTCGGAAAAAATGGGACACCATTTCCGTCAGGTTCCTGTCATAAACAATATGATCATGTGCTTGTAGGCGCACCGAAGTTGATTGACGTATATTCGGAAGTGTTTGGCCTTCCGAAGGATCGTTTTCTGCCGGTTGGAATGCCAAGATTAGATGGGTTTTTAGATGCTACTAAGATTCGTTCTTTCAAAAACAGTTTTTATAAAGAGTATCCAAAGTTTAAAGGAAAGAAAATCATATTGTTTGCACCGACCTTCCGGGGAGGTGGTCAAAAAGACGCTTATTATGATAGCTCCTGGCTTGATTTAAAAGAAATATATGAATTTTGTAAAGAAGAATATGTGTTTTTAATAAAAATGCACCCATTTGTAGATGAACCGATCAGAATACCGGATGAATATAAAAATCGGACCGTTGATTTTTCAAGCTATCCGAATATAAATGATTTATATTATGTAACAGAAATACTGATCACGGATTATTCTTCCAACTATTATGAATATTCGTTGATGGAACGTCCCATTATTTTTTATACACCGGATCTTGAAAGTTATGAACTGTCACGCGGGGTGCATCAAAGTGTAAAGGAAAGTGCGCCGGGAAAAGTGTGCGAAACATTTGAAGAAATGATGCATACGTTATATAATGGAGATTATGAGATTGAAAAAGTGCATCAGTTTGTCAAAGATAACTTTGGCGGATATGATGGACACGCAACTGATAAAATAATAGAAGCAAT